>JBPCJB010000256.1:0-9679 GCA_051005735.1 Gaiellaceae bacterium
GGCGGTCTCGGCGTCCTCGCGTTCGGCGCCGTCGTAGGCGCGCTCGGCTTCGGTCGCCTCCGCGAGGAGCGCTGCCTCCTCTTCGGCGAAGAGATCGAGCTGGCGGCGAACGAGGTCGGCGAAGCGGTTGCGGCGCAGTCTCAGAGGAGCTCCCGGTAGAGCGCCAGGTGCGCCTGCGCCGCGGCAGCCCAGGTCAGCTCGGCCCGAGCTCGACGCGCTCCGGCTCGGGCGGCCCCGAGCGCGTCGGGATCGCAGAGCAGCTCCGCTATCGAAGCGCAGAGCGCGGTGATGTCATCGGCGGGCACGACGCGTCCCGCCCCGAAGCTGCGCACCGGCTCCGCGAGACCGCCGACGTCGTAGACCACGGCCGGGACGCCGGCGCCGAGCGCCTGCAGCAGCGCGCCGCTCTGGTCGAGCTCCGCGCGATAGGGGAAGACGGCGACGGTCGCGTCGCCGAGCGCCCGCTCGACCTCCGCGGTCGACAGGTAGCCAAGGCGGAGGTGGGCGCCGTCGAGCTCAGGAAGCGGCCCCACCGGATCGCCCGCGACGAGCAGCCGAGCTCCGGCCAGGCGGGCAGCCTCGGCCGCATGCTCAATCTGCTTGTACGGACGGATCATCCCGAGAGCGAGCACCGTTCGACCGTCGTCCGCTCGCTGGGGGTCGCTCGGCGAGACGGGATGAGGAATCACCCGCAGCTTCTCCTCCGGGACGCCGAACTCGGCGAGCACGCTCCGGCCACGCTCGCTGTGGATGACGACAAGCTCGAAGCGGTCGAAGAGACGCCGCCAGAGCTCCGTCTTCGCGGCCGTCCGCCGCGGCAGGAGGTCGTGCGCGGTCAGCACGAGCGGCGCGCGGTGGCGGAGCAGCCGGTCGTCGAGCTCCGGCGTGAGCCATTGGACGTGGACGACATCCGCTCGCAGTCGTGCGAGCCGCGCCAGCCCGAGCGGATGCTCGAGCGCCTTCACCGGCAGGCGCAGCCGCGACCGGCCGAAGACGCGGGAGGAGAGCGGATAGAAGAGCTCGCGCCGCGCGTAGCCCACCGGCTCGGGAGCGGCGCCGAAGCGAAATCGCGACGTCACGAGCTCGACCTCTGCGCCCGCGCGCGCCAGCGCGGCGGCGAGCTCATGATCGTAGACGGGCGTGAAGGCGGGTGGATCCGCAAGGACGACACGCATCGTTCGTAGGCTAGTGCCCATGCTGGTCCGGAGCTGGAATGTCTTCCACGGCAACACGAGCCCGCCGGGTCGCGACAGCCGGCTGCACGCGATGATCCGGCTCGCCGTCGCCGACCGGCCGGACGTGCTCTGCCTCCAGGAGGTGCCGCTCTGGGCGCTGCCGCGACTCGCGCGCTGGAGCGGGATGCGCGCTCGCTGGGTGGTCACGAAACGGCCGTGGCTCCCAGCCTGGCTCGGCGGCCCCATCACCCGGCTGAACAACGGCCTCCTGCGCTCCGCGATCGCAGGCCAGGCGAACGCGATCCTGCTCAGGCCCGGGCTCGAGCCGCTCGAGCACCACACCGTTCGGATCGATGAACAGAAGCGCGAGTCGCGCTGGTGCCACGCAGTCCGGCTCGAGAACCTCGTCGTCGGAAACCTGCACGCCTCGAACGACTTCGATCGGCCCGCGCTCGTCGCCGCCGAGATCGTCCGGGCGGAGCGCTTCGTCTCCGAACTCGCGGGTGGCCTCCCATGCGTCCTCGCCGGCGATTTCAACCTGCGGGCCGAGCACCTGCGCGAGCTTCCCGGCTTTGCCGCGCTCGGGCCGGGAATCGACCATGTGCTCGTGCGCGGGCTCCCGGCCGCGCCCCTCGCTGTCTGGCCCGAGCAGCGTCGCCGTCAGAATGGCCGCGTGCTCTCGGATCACGCACCTGTCGAGACGAGGATCGGATGACCTACGACGAGGCGCGCGCTCTCTTCCCGGTGCTGGAGCGAAAGGCATATCTCAACGCGGGCACCTTCGGACCGCTGGCCCGGCCGACGCTCGAGGCCGTCCAGAGGGAGCACCGCTCCGAGCTCGAGTACGGCCGCTTCGGGAAGGCGTACTTCGAGCGGATGCTCGCGCTTCGCGTGGAGCTGAGAGAGGCGCTCGCCGGACTCGTGGGCGTCCAACCCGCGCAGGTCGCGCTGACCGCGTCGACGACGGACGGCTGCAACATCGTCCTCGCCGGGCTCGCGCTCTCGCCGGAAGACGAGATCGTGACGACGAACGAGGAGCACTTCGGCCTGCTCGGGCCGCTCCACGCGAGCGGCGCTCAGGTCGTCGTCGTACCCGCGGAGGCCGATGCCATTCAGGCGGCAGTCACGCCGCGAACACGGCTTCTCGCGCTCTCGCAGGTGCTCTGGACGACCGGCCGCGTCCTCCCGATGCGGGAGCTGCGGGAGCGGAGCGGGATCCCGATCCTCGTCGACGGCGCCCAATCGGTGGGCGCGATCCCCGTCGACGCGCGCGACCTCGACTTCCTGACGATCTCGGGTCAGAAGTGGCTCTGCGGCCCCGACTCGACGGGCGCGCTCGTCGTCGCCGATCCCGAGCGGCTCCGCGTTGCGCGGCCGAGCTACTTCTCGCAGGCCTCGTACGAGCCGTCAGGCCGCTTCGAGCCGCAGGAGGGCGCAGCACGGTTCGATCCGAACTGGCTTGCGCCCTCGGTGCTCGCGGGCCTCGTCGCGGCACTGGAGGCCGCCCCGGACTGGCGCTTCGAGCGCGCGGCCGATCAGAGCCGCCGCTGCCGCGAGCTCCTCGCCCCACACGTGGAGGTCGTCTCGTCCGAGGCGACGCTCGTCTCGTTCCGAGCCGACGACCCGCCGGCGCTCGTCGCGAGCCTGGCCGAGCAGGACGTCGTCGTCCGCGACCTCCCTGGTACCGGACTCGTCCGCGCCTCGTGCGGCTGGTGGACGAGTGACGAGGATCTCGACCGGCTCGTAGCAGGCGTGGTCCGCTAGATCGAGGCCGCGGTACGCAGGCCGAGTTCTTCCGAGATCGGCTGGAGCGCGGCGACGACGTTCGCGATGTGCTCGTCGAGGCCGAGCTCGAGGAGCTCTGCGCCGGCGTAGACCTCGTCACGGTGGACTCCGGCGGCGAAAGACGGCTGCTTCAGCTTCTTCTTGACCGACTTCGGCTCGAGCCCCTCGAGCCCGAGCGGCCGTACGAGCCCGCACGCGTGCACGAACCCGGAGATCTCGTCACAGGCGAAGAGCGTCTTCTTGAGCGGCGTGTCACGCTCCATCTGCAGATGCTCGGCATGGGAGAGAACCGCTTCGATCAGCCACTCCGGATACCCCTCCTCGCGCAGGATCGGGGCGCCTTTCTGGGGATGCTTGTCGAGCGTGCGGTGGATCTCGTAGTCGAAGTCGTGGAGGAGCGCCGTCGCCCCCCACGCCTCCTCGTCCTCGGCGAAGCAGCGTGCGTACGAGCGCGTCGACGCCTCCACGGCGAGCGCGTGGCGGAGCAGCGATTCGCCCTTCGTATACCGGGTCAGCGTCTCCCAGGCCCTGTCTCGCGTCAGCTCCACCGGCCGTCTACAGTACCGACCTGCCCGCGCGGCCATTCCCGATGACGCTGACGCTACCAGCCCAGAAGCACCTCCAGTCCTTCCTGATCGAGGGCGGCCGACCGCTCAGCGGCAGCGTCAAGGCCTCGGGGAACAAGAACGGCGTGCTGCCCGTGCTCGCCGCCTGCGTGCTGACGAGCGAGCCCGTGCAGCTCAGCAACGTGCCGCGCATCCGTGACGTGGCCACGATGCTCGCGCTGCTCGAGGACATCGGCGCGGAGGTCGAGTGGACCGGCCCGAACGAGGTCAGCGTCGACGCTTCGCCTGTCCACAAGGTGGAGCTCGACGAGGAGCTCTGCCGACGGATTCGAGCGTCGTTCCTGCTCGCCGGGCCGTTGCTCGCCCGCTTCGGCAGGGCGATCGTGCCTCCACCGGGGGGAGACGTGATCGGCCGACGGCGGCTCGACCCGCACATGCACGCGTTCGCGGAGCTCGGCGTCGAGATCGCGCTCAACGGCCGCTACGAGATGCGGACGAGCGGGCTGCGGGGCAAGCACGTGTTCCTCGACGAGCCGAGCGTGATGGCGACCGAGAACGCCGTCATGGCCGCGGTGCTCGCCGAGGGCGAGACCGTGATCGGCAATGCAGCCTGCGAGCCGCACGTCCAGGATCTCTGCCGCTTCCTCGTCTCGCTCGGCGCCGAGATCGAGGGGATCGAGTCGAACGTGCTCCGGATCAGCGGCGTGCGCGAGCTCAGCGGCGGCGAGTGGAGGATCGCGCCCGAGCACATCGAGGTCGGCAGCTTCATCGGGATGGCGGCCGTGACCGGCGGCGACATCACGATCACCGACCTGACCCCGCAGGATCTCTATCCGATCGTGCCGGCGTTCGAGAGGCTGGGCGTCCGCGTCGAGGTGGGGGAGTCGAGCGTCCGCATCCCGCCCGGGCAGGAGCTCGTGATCCAGGACGATCTTGGCGGCGCGATCCCGAAGATCGAGGACGGCCCGTGGCCGCAGTTCCCGGCAGACCTCACGTCGATCGCGCTCACGGTTGCGACCCAGGCGCAGGGAACGATCCTGATCTTCGAGAAGATGTTCGAGAGCCGCCTCTTCTTCGTCGACAAGCTCGTCTCCATGGGTGCGCGGATCATCCTCTGCGACCCCCATCGCGCCGTCGTCACCGGCAAGGCGCACCTCTACGCGCAGCGTATGTCGAGCCCCGATATCCGCGCCGGGATGGCGATGCTGATCGCCGCGCTCTGCGCCGAGGGCACCTCGACGATCGGGGAGGCCTACCAGATCGACAAGGGCTACGAGCGGATCGACGAGCGCCTGCGCGCCCTCGGCGCCCGGATCGCGCGAACCGAGCAGTAGGCCCGCCGCTCAGGTTCGGGGCGCTTACACTCGCCGCATGGCCGCCCGAGTTGCAGTTGCCGATCCGGGGACGGTCAACGTCGCCACCGGGCTTCCCCTTCTCGACCATCTGCTGACGCTGCTCGCTCGCAGTGGCCGCTTCGAGCTCTCGCTCGAGCTGCCGCCGGGAGACGCGGAGGCCGAGGTCGCCGAGGCCGGGCGGTCGCTCGGCGACGCGTTCGCCCCGCTCCTTCGGACCGCCGCGGCGACGGGTCACGGCTCCGCGCTCCTGCCCGCCCAGGAGGCGCTTGCGCAGGTCGCGCTCGAAGTCTCGCAGGACTCGCTCCTCGCGTCGAACGTCGACCTTTCGGCAGCCGGCGCGGGCGGGCTGCGCTCCGATCTGGCTGCGCGCTTCCTCGAGGCGTTCGCCGGCGCGGCCGGATTGACGCTGCACGTGCGTCTGATCGACGGCGTCGACTCGCAGCACGTACTCGAGGCAATCTTCAAGACGCTCGGCGTCGCGCTCGCGCAGGCGTGCCGAACCTGACCGATCGGAGACACATGGGAGAGAAGGAGATCGTCCGCACCGAGCAGGCGCCGGCCCCCTTCCAGGGGGCGCCCTACAACCAGGCGGTGAAGTCGGGCGGGTTCGTCTTCGTCGCCGGCCAGCTCGGACTGCGCCCTGGCGAGAAGGAGATGGTCGGGCCGGGGATCGCCGAGCAGACCGAGCAAGCGCTCGCAAACCTCCGCGCGATCCTCGAGGAAGCGGGGAGCGGGCTCGACCGGCTCGTCAAGACGACCGTTTTCCTCCAAGATCTCGGAGATTTCGCCGCGATGAACGAGGTCTACGCCCGGCACGTCGGCGATCGACCGCCGGCCCGGTCCACGGTCGAGATCGCCGGCCTCCCATCCGGCGCGCTCGTCGAGATCGAGGCCATCGCGCATCTCTGATCCGCACAATGGCGGCGTGTGGAACACCGTCGCCGACTACGTGCGCTCCCTCGGTCTCGACGCCTATGTGGTCGGCGGCGCCGTTCGCGACGAACTGCTCGGCCGGCCGGTCCGCGAGCGGGACTTCGTCGTCCCCGGCGTCGGCCACGCAGAGCTGCGCGCAGCGCTGGAGCCGCACGGCAAGGTCGAGGATCTCGTCGTCGCCGAGCAGCGAATCGGCGTCCGGCTGCTGCCGCGCGACCGTGACGCGCGCGCGCTGCAGCCGGCCGGGATCGAGTTCGCGCCCCCGCGGATCGAGCGCTCGACCGGGCCAGGCCGGCACGACTTCGAGATCGACGCCGATGCCTCGATCTCGCTGACCGAGGACATGCGCCGCCGAGACTTCACCGTGAACGCGATCGCGCGCCGGCTCGAGACGGGGGAGCTGCTCGATCCGCTCGACGGCCGAGCCGATCTCGCGCGGCGGATCCTGCGGACGACGAGCCCGGCGAGCTTCCGAGACGACCCCTTGCGGATCGTGCGCGGCCTGCGGTTCGTCTCCGAGCTCGGCTTCGAGCTCGATCCCGAGACGGAGCGGCAGATGCGCGAATGGGGGCCTCGGATCGAGCACGTCTCGGGCGAGCGGATCGGCGGCGGCCTCGCGAGCGACGGGCTGGGAGAGCTCTCGAAGCTCCTCCTCGGGGCCGAGCCGGCGAAGGCGCTCAGGCTCGCGCGCGACACCGGCGTCCTCGTGCGGTTCCTGCCTGAGCTCGAGCCCGCGCTCGGCTTCGATCAGGAGAGCCGCTATCACGAGCTTCCCCTCGACGAGCACCTCTTCGCCGTCGTCCAGGGAGGGGCGGACGCCGGCGCCCCGCTGCGCGTGCGGCTCGCGGCGCTCCTCCACGACGCGGGCAAGCCGGAATCCGCCTGGCGTGGCACGGACGGCGGCCTCCACTTCTACGCGAACCCTGTGCACGGGAAGCGCTCGCACGAGGAGATCGGCGCCGAGCTCGTCTCCGCTGCGCTCTCGCGGCTGCGCTACCCGGCGCGGCTGCGGGCGGCCGTTCGGCGGATCGTGCGCGCGCACATGTTCGAGCCGCCGAGGCGGGCGCTCCCCCTGGGCGCGCGCCGGTTCCTCCACCGCCACGGCGAGGAGGCGGCGTTCGACCTGCTCGCCCACAAGCACGCCGATCTCCGTGGGAAGCGGCTCGGCGAGACCGCGCAGCAGCTCGCCGAGCTCGAAAGGCTCGACAGGTTCGGTGAGGCGCTCGAGCGGGAGCGGACGAGCGTGTATCGCCTCGAACGGCTGGCGGTCGACGGAACCGATCTGATCGAGCTCGGCTGGAAGCCCTCGCCGGCGCTCGGGGACGCGCTCGACCAGCTGCTGCAAGTGGTCATCGTGGATCCCGAGGCGAACACGCGCGAGCGGTTGCTGGCCACGGCGGAGCAGCTCCTCGAGAACCCTCGCATACCCTGACGGA
The DNA here is from genome assembly GCA_051005735.1 of Gaiellaceae bacterium. Classification (GTDB taxonomy): domain Bacteria; phylum Actinomycetota; class Thermoleophilia; order Gaiellales; family Gaiellaceae; genus Gaiellasilicea. The sequence continues at coordinate 7,251 of JBPCJB010000256.1, forward strand.
ATGATCCGCTGGGATGCAGGCGAGCCGTACGAGGTCGTCTTCTCGACTCGGCTGGGAGGTGTCAGCGAGGGTCGCTTCGCCTCGCTCAACCTCGGCCGGCTGACCGGCGACGAGGTCGAGCGCGTCGACGAGAACCGCCGGCGCGCCTGCGCCGAGGTCGGCGGCGAGCTCGAGCGGCTCGCGCTCAACCGGCAGATCCACTCCGATCGCGTCCTTCGCGCGATTCCGGGCGGGCGCGGTGAGCCGGGCGATGGGCTCTGGACGGACGAAGCCGACCTGCCGATCCTCGCGTTCGCGGCCGACTGCCTGCCGATCGCGCTCGTCCGCGCAGATGAGGCCGAGCCGGCGGTCGCGGTCCTGCACGCGGGCTGGCGCGGCCTGCTCGACGGGATCGTCGCCGCCGGTGTCTCGGCTTTGAATGGACCCACATCCGGCTTGCGCGCCTGCATCGGGCCGGCGGTCGGGCGCTGCTGCTTCGAGGTCGGCCGGGAGGTCGCCGAGCCGTTCGTGGCGAGATTCGGGGAGGACGTCCTCCACGAGCGAAGGCTCGACCTCCGGGCGTCCGGTGAGCGGGCGCTTCGCGCGGCCGGAGTGGCGGAGGTCGAGCACGTCGATCTCTGCACCTCGTGCGATCCCGACCTCTTCTTCTCGCACCGCCGAACCGGCAAGCCGCGCGGGGTGCAGGGTGTGATTGCCCGTGTCGCCTGAGCACGTCCGTGCGGCGTACGCGGGAATCCGGGCGGAGGTCGGCCCGGACGTGACGATCGTCGCCGCGACGAAGTACGCCTCGCTGGAGGAGATGGCGATCCTCGCCGAAGCGGGGATCGAGGTCGTCGGCGAGAACCGAGCCCAGGATCTGGAGCGAAAGCACGCAGAGCTCGGCGACACCTTCCGCTGGCACTTCATCGGGCACCTCCAGTCGAACAAGGTCAAGGTCGTGAACCGGATCTGCGAGCTCGTCCACTCGCTCGACTCGGAGTCGGCAGCCCGTCGGCTGACCGTCCCGGCGCTCGTCGAGGTGAACCTCGCCGGCGAGAAGACGAAGTCGGGGATCCCGCCGGCGGCGCTCGCGGACTTCCTCGGCACGCACCCCGGCGCCCGCGGCCTGATGACGATGCCGCCCGCCGCCGCCGACCCCGAGGCGTCGCGACCGGCCTTTCGCCGCCTGCGGGAGCTCGCCGCCGAGCACGGGCTCGCCGAGCTCTCGATGGGAACGAGCCAGGACTACCGCGTCGCAACCGAGGAAGGCGCCACTCTGATCAGGGTCGGAACCGTACTCTTCGGCCACGTCCCAGGCGGCCGGTGGTGATCCGGGCGCCCTACGGCGCTAACATCTGCTGCCGGCATGGGCTTTTCGGACGTCTGGAACCGCACGCTCGTCTACTTCGGGATCGCCGAGGAGGAAGACTGGGACGACGAGGACGGGGTCGCCGCGAACGAGGAGATCGAACGCAACTACGGCGCGCGCGAGCGGGCCAACGTGCGGCGCCTGCAACCCCGCCGCGGCCGGGACTTCGAGGACTGGAGCGACCCCGAGCCGGCCGCGGCCTCGACGGCGGTTCTGAGACCTGCCGCTCGCCTGCGTGGCGTCGAGTCCGCCCCGAACCCGGCGAACGTCAAGGTCCACCTGATCCTGCCGCGGAGCTTCAACGACGCGCAGCAGATCGCCGACCGCTTCAAGGACGGCGTCCCCGTGATCCTGAATCTCCAGAACGCGGACCAGGAGCTCTCGAAGCGGCTGATCGACTTCGCGAGTGGCCTCACCTACGCGCTCGACGGCGGCATGCAGCGAGTGGCTGACAAGGTCTTCCTCCTGACCCCGCGCAACGTCGAGGTCTCCGCCGAGGAGCGAGCCAGCATGCTCGAGCTCTGCGGCTTCTTCAACCAGGCGTAGGAAAACTCCGGCCGGAGCCGAAACCGTGCCCATGGGCGACCATCTCGCCATTCTGCCGCTGCTCTTCGACACGGCCACGTCCGTCCAGCGCTTCGTGGACACGTTCATCTACGTCTACATCCTGCTCATCTTCGCCTACGTCCTGACCTCGCTCGTACGGCTGCCGTACCGGCCGTGGCTGAACCGGCTGCAGCGCTTCCTCTACGACGTCTGCGACCCGTACCTCCGGCTCTTCCGGCGCTTCATCCCGCCGTTCGGACCGCTCGATCTCTCGCCCATGATCGCGGTCATCAGCCTGATCGTGCTCCAGCAGATCCTCGATTCCGTGATCCAGGCCGCGCTCTAGAAAGGAGACCGCGAATGGCGATCACACCCGTCGAGATCCGGCACATCCAGCTCCGCAAGGGGATCCGCGGCTACCGCCGCCCGGCGGTCGAGCGCCTGCTCGCCGACATCGCCGAGGACTTCGAGGAGGTGTGGCGCCAGCGCGCCGATCTCTCGGACAAGGTCGAGCAGCTCGAGAGCGATCTCCAGC
>JBPCJB010000257.1:0-8113 GCA_051005735.1 Gaiellaceae bacterium
AGGAGGCGGACGGGTTGACCCAAGTCGTCGGCTTCGTCGCCGTCGTGCTCGCCTCCGCGAACGTCGTCGGCGGCTTCGTCGTCACCGACCGGATGCTCGAGATGTTCAAGAAGCGGGAGCCGCGTGAGCGACACCCTGACTGAGCTCCTCTACCTCGTCTCGATCATCAGCTTCATCCTGGCGCTCCGCTTCCTCTCCTCCCCTGCCCGCGCGCGACTCGGCAACCAGATCGGAGCGGCCGGAATGCTGCTCGCGATCGTCGTCACGTTCGCTCAGTCAGAGGTCGTCGGCTATGGGCTGATCGCGATCGGAATGGTGCTCGGTGGCCTCCTCGGCGCGATCGGCGCGCGCCGAGTGAAGATGACCGCGATGCCGCAGATGGTCGCGCTCTTCAACGGCGTCGGCGGCGGCGCGGCGGCGCTCGTCTCGCTCGCGGAGTTCCACAATCGCGCTCCGGCGGAGGGGGGCCTGCCTGCGGACGTAGCGATCGCGATCGGGCTGTCTGCGCTGATCGGCGCAATCTCCTTCTCGGGCTCGCTCGTCGCCTTCGCAAAGCTGCAGGAGCTGATCCAGGGCCGGCCGATCACCTATCCAGGACAGCAACTCGTGAACGCGCTCATCCTCGCCGGGTCGCTCGCCTGTGGGATTGCGATCGTGGCGGGAGCGGAGAGTGAGTGGCTACTGGTCGCGCTGATCGCCGGCGCGCTCGCGTTCGGGACCCTCTTCGTGCTCCCGATTGGAGGCGCCGACATGCCCGTCGTAATCTCGCTCCTCAATGCCTTCACCGGCCTCGCCGCCGCAGCGACCGGCTTCGAGCTCGAGAACAACGTCCTGATCGTGAGCGGCGCGCTCGTCGGCGCCTCCGGCACGCTCCTGACGCTGCTGATGGGGAAGGCGATGAACCGAACGATCGGCAACGTCCTCTTCGGCGCGTTCGGGAAGGTGGCCGCGGGACCGGAGGCCGCTATCGCCGGCGATGACGGACGCACGGTACGTGCGACGAGCGCGGACGACGTCGCCATCATGCTCACGTACGCCCGGCGGGTGGTCGTCGTTCCCGGCTACGGGCTCGCGGTCGCGCAGGCCCAGCACGACGTCCGGCAGCTCGCCGACCTTCTCGAGGCGCGTGGCGTCGACGTCCGCTACGCGATCCATCCGGTCGCCGGTCGGATGCCGGGGCACATGAACGTGCTCCTCGCCGAGGCCAACGTGCCCTACACGCAGCTGCAGGAGATGGAGGAGGTCAACCCGGAGTTCGGCCGCACCGACGTCGCCCTCGTGATCGGGGCGAACGACGTCACGAATCCCGCCGCCCGCGACACTCCCGCGAGCCCGATCTACGGAATGCCGATCCTCGACGTCGACCATGCGGCCGCAGTCGTGGTCCTGAAGCGCGGCATGAGCCCGGGCTTCGCCGGGATCGACAACGCCCTCTACCTAGACCCGAAGACGCAGATGCTGTTTGGGGACGCGAAGGACTCGGTGCTGCGACTCGCGGCCGCTGTGAAGGCGCTGTAGCCTCGGCGATGGTCCCGTACTTCAGTGCGCGCGACGTGGCGGCGGCGGTACCGCCGGACGCGGCGTATGCGGCGGTTTGCGAGGCGTTCGTCGCCCATGCGCGCGGCGAGTGGACGATGCAGCCGAAGCTGTACGTGACGAACTACCCCGCCGGCGACTTCCGAGCGATGCCGGCGCTCGGGGGCGGCCACGCGCTGCTCAAATGGGTGACCTCGTTCCCAGGTAATCCTACGCTCGGGCTTCCGACCGTGACGGGTCTCGTCGTGCTCTCGAATGCCGAGACCGGAATGGTCGAGGCGATCCTCGACGCGGGTTCGGTGACAGCGCTCCGCACGGGAGCCGCAGCGGTGATCGCCGCCGAAGTGCTCGGACGTCCTGATGCCGAGACCGCCGCAGTCATCGGGGCAGGCGTGAACGGGATGGCGGCCGCGCGAACGTTCGTCGCGCGCGATCGTTCCGTCTCGCTCTGGGACGTCGACCGAGCTCGTGCCGAAGCCGCGGCGACGGAACTCGGCGCCGACGTCGCCACAAGCCGCGAAGAGGCGTTGGCCGCCGACCTTCTCGTCACCGTCACCCCGGGCCGGGAGATCCTGCTCGGCGAAGGCTCGCTGCGGGCGGGTCAGCATGTCAGCCTCATGGGCGCGGACGGGCCCGGAAAGGCGGAGATCGCGGTCGCGGAGATCGCCCGCGCGCGCGTCTTCTGCGACGAATGGGAACAAGCGAGCCATGGAGGCGAGCTGGCCGCCGCGGTCGGCGCTGGCACGATCGGGCGAGGAGATGTCACCGAGCTCGGCGCGGTTCTCGTCGGATCTGCGAAAGGCCGAGCCACCGCGCAGGAGATCACCGTCTTCGACTCGACCGGTCTGGCAATCCAGGATCTCGCGATCGCGATCGTCGCATACGACCGCGCGAACGAGCTCGACCTCGTGCGAATCGATCTCTAGCCGAGAATCCGGGCGGGATCGAAGAGCTCGAGCTCGGCCGGCACGGCGTCGCGGATCGCCTCTGCAACGAGCGTCCCGCAAACGAATCCGAGCACGTTTCCGTGTCCCGAGTAGCCGGCCGCGACCCAGAGCCCGTCGCGTCCCGGTACGGCGCCCGCGAGCGGGCGGTCGTCGGGGCTCGAACCGAAGATTCCCGCCCACCGGTGCGCGATCTCGGGAAGTTGACCCACGAGCTCGACGACGAACGACTCGAGCCGCGCCTGGATCGCCGGAGTCAGCGTCTCCTCCGCGGTGTTCTCCGTCCTGTCCGCATCGCGGCGACCGCCGACGACGAGCCGGCGGTCGGGCGTCTGCTGCCAGTAGTCGTAGCCACGCCGGGCGTAGTGCGGGAGCGGGAACAGAAGCTCTGCGAGCGGCTCCGTCACGACAACCTGGTTCCGGATCGGCCTGATCGCGGCGTCCAGCTCCGGTACGAGTCCGTTTGTGTAGCCGTCGGTCGCGATCACGACGGTTGGCGCGGTCAGATCCGTCAACGACTCGATCCGGGAGCGCTCGCGGAGCTCCGCCCCTGCGTCGACCGCATGCTCGGCGAGCCGTCGCACCCAGCGCGCCGGGTGAAGCGCGCCGTCCGAGAGGTGCCGCATGCCGCCGACATAGCCCGAGAGCTGTGGCGGCAGCTCGTCGCGCCACTCGACCGCGAAACCATCCTGCTCGAGCGCCCGGAACTCGGCTGCGAGCTCGTCGCGCTCCACCGCGTCGGACGCGAGGCGCAGACTGCCGGTCTGGCGATAGGCGTCTCCGGCGAGCGCGCGGATCGCGTCGAGCCCGCGTTCGGTCAGCGCCCAGAGAGCTCTCGCCCGCTCAGAACCGAGCGTCGCGCGCGCCACGTCGTAGGGCATCGCGCCACCGCGCAGCGCGAAACCGCCGTTCCGGCCGCTGGCACCGCCGGCGATCGCGCGTGCCTCGTGCAGGCGCACGCGCATCCCGGCCCGGGCGAGCGCGAGCGCGCATGCGCAACCTGTGACGCCGCCGCCGACGATCTCGACCTCCGGCTCGCCGTCGAGCCGTCGCGAGCGCAGAGCCGGGGCGGGCTCCGCGAGCCAGTAGGAGTCGGCCATCCGGCGATGCTAACGAGCCGCACGAACGATCCCCTCCTCGACAGTGACGGCACCGGCGAGCTCGAGCTCGGTCAGGATGCCGGCCAGCTCTCCCGCGCCGAGCCCGGTCGCTCGTACCAGCTCGTCGGCGCTCGACGCCGCCTCGCACACGCGTTCGAGCACAGCAGCAGCCCGATCGCCGAGCTCTGGCGACGGCACCTCTGCAGGCAAGATCCCGTAGCTCTCGAGTACGTCCGCGGCGCCCGTGCACGGCGTGGCCCCGAGTCGAAGCAACGCGTTCGATCCGGCCGAGAGCGCGGAGGTGATCTCTCCTGGAACGGCGAAGACCTCCCGGCCTTCCTCGAGCGCGAGATCGGCGGTGATCAGAGCGCCGCTGCGCTCGCGCGCCTCGACGACGAGCGTCGCCGCGCAGAGACCGGCGACGATTCGATTCCGCGCCGGGAACCGCCATGGGGCCGGCTCGACGCCCGGCGCGTACTCCGAGACGATGAGGCCGACGTCGCCGATCTCCCGAGCGAGCTGACGGTGAGCGGCTGGATAGTTGCGATCGATCCCGCAGCCGAGGACCGCGACCGTAAGTCCGCTCGCCTCGAGCGCGCCGCGATGAGCCTCGCCGTCGACGCCGCGGGCAAGGCCGCTGACAACGACGAGCCCGGCAGCCGCGAGCTCGCGTCCCAGGCGGCGCGCGACCTGACGGCCGTAGGGTGAGCAGGCGCGCGCGCCCACAACCGCAACCGCTTGCCTGCTCAGCAGCGCCTCCGCCCCCGCTCCACGCAGGAAGAGGCCGGGCGGCGGATCGTGGATCGCACCGAGCAGCGGTGGGAACGCTTCGTCGGAGCGGGCGAGGAAGCGATAGCCCTGAGCGCCCAGCCGCTGAAGCTCGGCTGTCGCGTCGAACGACGCCTTGAAGCGGGCGAAGCGGACGCTCCGAGGCTCTGCGATCAGATGCGACTCCGTCGCGGCCGCAAACGCGGCCAGCACAAGCTCGCGGCTCATGCGGCGAGCTCCTTCGGCGAGCGGTAGGCGAGCGCCTCGGCGACGTGCTCGGACTCGACCGCGTCCGACTCGGCCAGTGCAGCAGCGGTCCGTGCAACCCTCGCGACCCGTGCGCGACCCCGTCCGGACAGCGGCAGCCGCTCGACGGCCCGTGTCAGCAGCTCGTCCGCAGCTTTGGTCCGGCGCGGCGCCTCGCGGCGGAGGCGCGCCCGAGCCTCGGCGACACGAGCCCGTACCGGTAGCGACGCCTCGGATGGTCCGCCGGCGAGCTCGACGGCTCGCGGTCGCGGCACCGTCACCACGAGATCGAAGCGATCGAGCAGGGCGCGGGAGAGCTTGTCCCGGAATGCGGCAAGCCGCTGCGGGGAGCACGAGCATTCGGCCGCCGGATCGCCGCGTCCGGCGCATGGACACAAGTTCATGGTCGCCACGAGCTGGAATCTGGCCGGGAAGATCGCTTGCCCGCTTGCCCGCGCGATCGCGATCATCCCGTCCTCGAGCGGCTGCCGCAGCGCCTCGAGCGCCGGCCGCTGGAACTCCGGCAGCTCGTCGAGAAGGAGCACACCCCGGTGCGCAAGGCTCGCCTCACCCGGGCGCGGGCCTGGCCCGCCTCCGACGATCGCCGCTGTCGAGGAGCTGTGATGAGGAGCGCGGAACGGCGCCCGCAGGACGAGCGGTCGCTCTGGTGCAAGCAAGCCTGCGACCGAATGAATGCGGGTCACCTCGAGCGCCTCGGCCGGAGCGAGGAGCGGCAGGATCCCGGGCAGCCTGCGCCCGAGCATCGTCTTCCCCGTTCCCGGAGGCCCGGCCAGGAGCAGGTTGTGGGCGCCGGCCGCCGCGAGCTCGAGCGCCCGCCGCGCGCGCTCCTGACCGCGGACATCTGCGAGATCGGGCGGCTCGGGCTCCGCTGTCTCAGCGGGCGGCTCGGTCGGCGCCGGCTCCAGCTCTCCGCGCAGGTAGGCGACAGCCTCGCCGAGATGGCGCACCGGGACGGCCTGCACGCCGGCGAGCTCGGCCTCGGCGGCGGATTCGCGTGCGCAGAGGATCAGCTCCAGCCCGAGTGCACGGGCGCCCTCGGCGACGGCGAACGCGCCGCGCACCGGTCGGATCCGCCCGTCGAGCGCAAGCTCGCCGACCGCCGCGTGCTCGGCGAGCCGCTCGGCGGGTACCTGACGGGACGCCGCGAGCACCGCGAGGGCGATCGCAAGATCGAAGCCCGATCCCTCCTTGCGCAGCCCCGCCGGAGCGAGGTTGACCGTGATCCGACGGTCGAGCGGCCATTCCAGGAGAGCCGACGAGACGCCGCTCCGCACCCTGTGCTTCGCCTCCTGGCAGGCGCGGTCGGCCAGGCCGACGATCGCGAAACCGGGGATGCCGCGCTCGAGGTGCGCCTCGACCTCGACGCGTCTCGGCTCGAGACCGACGAGAGCGTGGGTGATGGCGCGTGCGAGCACGCTTCGACGCTACGCGCGAAACAGACACGCGTCTGTGCCGATTCTGTGCCTAGAAGGTGACGCGCGTCGATGCCGGCGTCATGGCCTGCGACGACGTCTTGGGCGAGGGGGCGGATTGGCGATCTTCGCAAGGTCGAGGTTGCCATGACCGTCGCCGAAGAGGACTTCAGCCTCGCGATGAATGCGTCGCACTTCGGTGTCGGCCCGAACGCGGACGATTTTCGACAACTCGACAGTCGCCCGCAGAAGTCTGGCTCGAAAGTCGCTCAGCCCGCTGACCCGCTCCCAGAAATCGTCCGACGCCACGTGCATGATGCTCGGATCTGAGGGCATCGGAGTTGTCTTCGTGCGGCCGGACAGGACTGCGACGGTCAGCTCGACGGTGCGCCGACTAGCGCGGAGAGCACCGGCTGCCCGCCGGAGAGCATCTCGATCAGCCTTCGCTCCGCCGGCGCTCTTGGTGTTCGGAGCCGACTGGATCGCGTAGAGCTCAATCACCCCGCTTCGCTCAAGCTGGAGATCTACCCCGCTCCCGGGCTTCACGCCCCCTGAGACGATCCTGGCGACTTCCTCTTGCCAGGTTCCGATGTGCCCCTCGATGGCGGATGTCTCCCGGTCCTCGAGATAACGGTCAACCCAGTCTCTGACCGTAGTGGCTCCGCGCGCGGTGTAGATCATCGGATTACGCTTGGCGAGGTCGTGGCCCTTCAGTCGGCTGAGGTTGGCTTCGAGCGGCTGAGCGACGTGGCGCTCGAACGCTTCTACGACCTCAGCCGCGGTACTGATCGACAAGCCGAGCTCCCGTGTTACGGCGATGCTTAGTTCGACCCTGCTATCTCCCGGTGACGCGGCAGACAAGGATGTCTTCAAAATACTCTCCAGCCCGCCGCCCCGTGCGCCGATTGACGTGGCGCGTGATCCGATCTTCGAGAGCGAGGCCTGCTCGATCGAGAATCTCCGGGTACAGGTTCTGTGAGTCGTTGACCACGATGAGGACTGTCGCATCTGGCAGGAGTTGCGAGCTTGTGTTGGCGAAGACTGCAGCCATCGAGTCGACGTAGGCCCCGTAAGCAGTCTTACTTCTCCCCGCCGCTGCGGCTCCGATCTCCTCATCGCGCCGATCGACAAGACCAAGAAGCTCGTACGCGTACCGGTGCTGCTCGTGGTAGTCGATCAAGCCCGGATACGGCGGAGAGGTCACGACTCCGTCAGGTCGAGTGGGAAGCTGTACGAGCCGCGAGTCGGCGTGCAGAACCGTGACGTCGCGAGCTGTTCGGATTCGCGCGAAGTCGCGAATCCGACGGATGGAGTCGATTGCATAGCGCGTGAGGAACTTCGCTGCTTCTTCCACGGGCCGACAGATCCGCTTGTGCTTGTGGCAGTAGTAGGGCTCGGTCGTGGGTGACCGCGGAAAATCGAGGTCAAAGTGCGTCGTCAGGCGCGCGGAGCGAGCTGCCCGTGAAAGAACGACGCGCGCCATGTCAGCCTGATCGGCGTCGAGGTGTTCAATGACGCTCCTAAACGAGATCAGCTCTCCGAGCGCCTGAGGAGCGAACCACCGCGTCAGCCACGGGCTTGCAGCGGAGTGCGACGCGGGACCCTGGCGCCGAGCCTCCTCAAGTGCGCCCCGGAGTCCGAGCTCGAGCTCGCCAAGCGCGTAACGCGAGCTTTTCACGCGCGACAGGAGGCAATTGAACTCCGAGATGTCGCACCCGATGCTGTCCGCACCGAACACGTTCGCTTCGACGAGCGTCGTTCCCGATCCGACGAACGGGTCGTAGATGCAATTCCCAGGGACGAAGTAGCGCTTCAGGAAGACATCGACGAGCTGCGGGATGTACTTTCCGAGGTACGGGTGAAGGCTGTGAACATGCTTCGTTCGCTCAAACTGTGGCAGCTCGTTCTCGGACCACGACAGTTCTAGGTCGATCTCAGCGGAAAGCGCTTCTTGGGTCCGGCCAGCCGTGGAGACGCCACTCTATTTTGAGGTCCGGACAGCTCTCCCGTCTGGTTTCCGACCTAACGGCCGCGGGCGTCGACGTCCTCGGGCTCGTCGGGCAGCTCGAGCGCGACGGCGCCGCTC
>JBPCJB010000258.1:0-3264 GCA_051005735.1 Gaiellaceae bacterium
GATCTCGCTCGGGCTCTCGGGCTCCACGACCGTCTCGCCTGGGCTCAGCGGCTCGTGCTCGGCCGGCGTCTCATCGGCCGCCGGAACTGGGGTGGCTGCCGAGGTGGCTTCGGTCGTCTCCGTCTCCGTCTCCCCCGCCTCCTCGGCCGCCGCCCCGTTGCCGTTGCGGCTCAGCTCTGCCTCTGTGACCCGCGTCTTGCCGGCGGCGACCCCCTCGGCGATCGCGCGCACGATCAGGCTGCAGGAGCGGATCGCATCGTCGTTGCCGGGAATGATGTAGTCGGCCTCGTCGGGGTCGCAGTTCGTGTCGACGAGCGCGATGATCGGCAGTCCTAGCCGGCGCGCCTCGCGGACGGCGAGCTGCTCCTTCTTCAGGTCGACGATGAAGACTGCGTCGGGCTGGCGGCGGAGGTCGGCGACGCCGCCGAGGTTCGACTCGAGCTTCTCGAGCTCGGCGAGCATCGTGATCCGCTCCTTCGCTGGCAGGAGGTCGAGCTGGCCTTCCGTCTTCAGGCGCCGGAGCTCGTGCAGGTGCGCGATCCGGTCGGTGATCGTCTTCCAGTTCGTGAGCAGGCCACCGAGCCAGCGGTTGCTCACGTACGGCATCCCGACGCGCGCGGCCTCCTGCACGATCGAGTCCTGAGCCTGCTTCTTCGTGCCCACGAAGAGGATGCTGCCGCCGCGGCTCGCGATGTTCCGGGCGAAGTCGTGGGCCTCCTGGAGGAGCTCGGACGTCTGCTGCAGGTCGATGATGTAGATCCCGCCCCGCTCGGTGAAGATGAAGCGCTTCATCTTCGGGTTCCAACGACGGGTCTGGTGGCCGAAGTGGACTCCGGCCTCCAAGAGCTCGCGCATCGAGACGACTGGCCCAGTGCTGGCTGACAAGGGTGTAGCCCCTTTCTCGGTTGGTTTCGTCGGTGGTGCTGCCGGCGCGGTGCGAGCGGAACCACGTTCAGGACGCGGCACCCCCACTCGTTCTCGTCCACACCGGGGAGAGGGGACTGGACGCGGCCAGTGTAGCGAACGGCAAGTAACAGACTGTTACAAGGAGCGCGCTCGCTCGAGCGCGGCGCCGAGGTCGGCGGGGAGCGGCGACTCCGTCTCGATCCGCGCCCGCGTGAGCGGATGGACGAACGCGAGCCGGGCGGCGTGGAGGAATTGGCGCTCGAGCCCGAGCTCGCCGGGGATGCCGTAGACGGGATCGCCCACGATCCGGAGCTCGACTGCCTCGAGATGGACGCGGATCTGATGCGTCCGGCCGGTCTCGAGCGTGACCTCGAGCAAGCTGTGCTCGCTGAGCGCCTCGACGAGCTCGAAGTGCGTGACGGCGTTCCGCGGCGTCGCGGTGTCGAGCGAGTGACGGGTTCGATCCTGGCGGTCACGCCCGATTGGCGCCTCGATCCTCCCCGTTCGCGAGCGCGGCCTGCCCTTGACGAGCGCGAGGTAGCGCCGCTCGAGCTCGCGCCGGCGGATCAGCTCCTCCAGCCTCCCATGCGCCTCGTCGGAGCGGGCGACGACGAGGAGGCCGGAGGTGTCTCGGTCGAGGCGGTGGACAATTCCGGGCCGGTCGTCGTCGTCCCCGCCGGCCGCGTCGAGAGCCAGGAGACCGTGGACGAGCGTCCCACCCTCGCGGTGGCCCGTGCCCGGATGGACCACGAGTCCCGCAGGCTTGTCGACGACCAGCAGGTGCTCGTCCTCGAAGGCGACGCGCAAGTCCATCTGCTCCGGCTCGAGCGGCCCTCCTTCGGCCGGCAGCTCGGCGACGATCTCCTCCCCGCCCTCCAGGCGCTGGCTCTTCGAGCGTGCCTGCCCGTCGACGAGGACGTCGCCGGCGGCGATCAGGCGCTCGGCAACCGCGCGAGAGCCGATCTCGGGCCTCGCCGCGAGGGCGCGGTCGAGGCGGCCCGGCTCAGGAGCGCGAAAGCGGAGAGTTGCCAAGCGGGCGCGGTCGCTGCGACTGCCGGTCTGCCCCGGCGAGCGCGGCGAAGAGGATCGCGACCCCGACCACGATGAAGGTATCGGCGAGGTTGAAGGCCGGCCAGTAGCGGACGTCGAGGAAGTCGGTCACGTGCCCGAGGCGCACGCGGTCGAGGAGGTTGGCGATGCTGCCGCCGAGGACGAAGCCGAGCGCGACCGGGAGGATCGGGTGACGCCGGCCTGCGCGCGCGAAGAAGACGAGCATCCAGGCCACGGCGAGCGCCGTGAGGACGATCACGATCGAGGTCGCCTCCGAGAAGAGCCCGAACGCGATCCCGGAGTTCTGGACATGATGGATCGAGAGCGGGCCGGCTATGTGCACCTCCTCGCCGAGCGCGAGCGTGCGCGCGACGACCTGCTTCGTGAGCTGATCGGCCCCGACGGCGGCCACCGCGACCGCCCCGAGGCCCACCCACTGCCTCGTCCCCGCGCCGAGCGGCCGCTCTGCGGCCGAGATCGGTCGCAAGGCATTGGTCGTCGAGCCGATGCGCACGTCGGGCGACCGCGGCGCCTCCCTGCGGGCGGGCTCGTTCAACGGGCGAGCTTGCGGGCGTCGTCGATGCAGAGCTTCGTCCACGGAACCGCTTCCAGGCGCTCGACGGGGATCTCCTTGCCGCAGGCAGCGCAGGTGCCGTAGCTCCCGTGCTCGATCCGAGCCAGCGCGTCGTCGACCTCGCGGAGCTGGGCCTGCGCGTCCTCCTCGAGCCCCTCGTCGAGCTCGCGCTCGTAGGTCTCGCTCGCCGCGTCCGCGAGGTGATTGTCCGAGGTCGAGCCGGAGAGCTCGCCGGTCTCGTCGGTGAGCGAGGAGCCCCCGATGTCGTGATGCTCGATCGCTGCCTGGAGCCGCGCGCGGTGCTCGTTCAGGGCGTCCCGGAAATGATCCGTGTCGGTGGTCATGGGTTCTCCTGTCCCCCCGCCGAGGCGAGGCGTCGGTCGATCTCGTCCGGCTCGAGCCCGGTCAGCTCCACGATCTTGTCCCGCGAGGCGCCGCCGGAGACGAGGCTGACGCTCGAGCGCGGGAGCGCGAGGGCCTCTGCAAGCAGAGCCAGCACGGCGAGATTGGCCTTGCCGGCTCGGGCGCCGCGGCGACGCGCACCTTCCGTGCGTCTCCGTGACGGCCCACGATCGCAGCCCTCGCAGCACCGGGCGCGACACGGAGCCGCAGTCTGGTCGCACCGCTCACGCTCGCAGGATAGATGCCGTCGAAGACGGCTAGGAGCTCAGCCGGCGGATCTCGCCGGTCGACTCGCCGACCGGCTCGCGCCCGTCGGCCCCGGCCCCGTCCAC
>JBPCJB010000259.1:0-6331 GCA_051005735.1 Gaiellaceae bacterium
CCGCGCAAGCAGGAGCACGACAACAAGTACAGCGCCGGGTCGGTGCTGATCGTCGGCGGCGCGCCCGGTCTGACCGGAGCCGCCTGCCTCGCAGCCGAGGCTGCGTTCCGCGCGGATGCCGGCTACGTCGCCGTCGCCGTCCCCGAGGCCTCGCTTCCGATAGTGGAGACGAAGCTGCTGGAGCCGGTGAAGCTGACGTGGGCGAGCGTCTTCGAGGCGGCCGAGAAGGCCGGCGCGGTTGCAGTCGGGCCAGGGCTCGGGCGGACGGCCGAGGCGAAGCGGCTCGTCGAGAGGATCCTCGCCGAGCTCGAGCAGCCGGTCGTCATCGACGCAGACGCGCTCCACGAGCTCGCGCCCGGCGACTGGCGAGCGCCGGTCGTCTTGACGCCGCATGCCGGCGAGCTCGGCCGGCTCATTGGCGAGAGCTCGGACTGGGTGAGCGCCCATCGGCTCGAGGCAGCTCGGCGCACTGCCGAGCGCTTCGACTGCGTTTGCCTGCTGAAGGGCGCCGACACGATCGTCACGGCTCCCGGGGCACGCACGCTCGTCTGTCCGATCGAAGCGCCCGCGCTTGCGACCGCCGGCACCGGCGACGTCCTCACCGGGGTTCTCACCGCTTTTCTCGCCAAGGGCCTCGAGCCACGTCTCGCCGCTGCCGCTGCCGCGACCGCCCACGGCCTGGCCGGACGGACGCTTCCCGAACGCGGAGCCGTGGCGAGCGATCTCATCGTCGCGCTGCCGTTGATCCTCTAGCCGGGTGGATGCGAGACGTTCATCCGGTGGCCAGTCCGTAGCATCGACCAGGTGAAGGTGGAGATACTCGGCTCGGGCGGAGCGACTGCGACGCCGCGACCCGGCTGCGAGTGCCCTGTCTGCGTCGAGGCGAGGCAGCGCGGCGTGCCCTACTCGCGGCTGGGGCCGAGCCTCTTCGTCCACGGGCCGAACGTCCTCTTCGACACTCCGGAGGAGTCACGGCTCCAGCTCGATCGCTCGAGAGTGACGGAGATCGCCGCCTGCTTCTACTCGCACTGGCATCCAGACCACACGATGGGCAGGCGCGTGTGGGAGGCCGTGGGTGGGCGCGACTTCAGGGTCTGGCCGCCGGACCCGGCCGCGCGCCGGACAACCGACGTCTACCTCCCGGAGCAGGTCGCGGTCGACTTCTCCGGATCGCGTGGCATCCGCGAGCACTTCGACTATCTCGAGGAGCGTGGCTTCGTCCGTGTCCGCGAGCTCCGCGACGGCGAGACAGTCCGGCTCGGCGACGTCGAGATCCGCCCCTTCCGCCTGCACGAGGAATACGTCTACGCGTTCGAGCTGAGCGGTAATGGCAAGCGGCTGCTCGTCGCAATGGACGAGCTGCACGACTGGGCGCCGCCGCCCGAGCTCCGAGGCGCCGATCTCGCCATCCTGCCGATGGGACTCAATGAGCTGGACCCGTTCAGCGGCGAGCGGCGGATTCATGCTGATCATCCCGTGCTCCGCTTCGAGGCCACGTTCGAGCAGACGCTCGGGATCGTGGATGCCCTCGAGGCGAAGCGCGTCGTGCTCAGTCACATCGAAGAGGTGGATGGTCTCGGCCACGACGAGCTGACGCGGCTGGCGGCGCAGGTCGGGCGATCTATCGTGTTCGCTTTCGACACGATGATCGTGGAGGTCTAGCGGTGCGCTCCGAGCTGACGATCGACCTCGGCGCGATCCGTCGCAATGTCGCCGTGCTCCTGCGCGCGCTTGGCGGCGCGGAGCTCTGGGCGGTAGTCAAGGCGGACGGCTATGGGCACGGCGCCGAGGCTGTCGGTGGCGCGACGCTCGAAGCCGGCGCGACGGCGCTCTGCGTGGCGACGGTGCCGGAGGGGCTGGCGCTGCGCGAGGCGCTCGGCCCGATTCGAGTGATCGTGTTGGGGCCGGCGTCGAGCGCTGAGATCGCCGCGGCGCGCACCGCCGAGCTCGAGGTCGTGGTGGCGGACGGGGCGATCCCCGAGGGCGTCCGGGTGCACTTGAAGCTCGACACCGGGATGGGGCGTTGGGGGCTCTCCGAGCTGCCGGCGCCGACACGCGAGGTGGTGGGCCTGATGAGCCACTTCGCCTCCGCGGACTGCGATCCGGCGTTCACGGAGACGCAGATCGAGCGCTTTCGCGACGCGACCGCCGGTCATCCGGAGCTGACGCGGCACCTCGCGAACAGCGCCGGCGCGCTCCGGTACCCGGCCGCCGCGTTCGACGCGGCCCGCTGCGGAATCGCGCTCTACGGGATCTCGCCCTTCGGCGAGTCGGGGGCGGCCGACGGGCTCGAGCCGGCGCTGCGCTGGGACTCCGAGCTCGCGCAGGTGAAGCTGCTCGAGGCCGGCGAGTCCACCGGCTACGGTCGCCGCTTCGTCGCCGGGCGGCCGACCTGGATCGGGATCGTGCCGGTCGGCTACGCGGACGGCTTTCGCCGCGACCTGACCGGTACCGAGGTGCTCGTGGCCGGCGAGTCTTGCCGCGTCGTCGGCGCTGTCTCGATGGACGCCTTCGCCGTCGAGCTCGAGCGGCCGCTCCCCGTGGGGACGCCGGTGACGTTGATCGGCCCCGGGGTGGAGGCCGAGGCGCACGCGCGCGTCGCGGAGACGATCGCGTACGAGCTCGTGACGGGGCTGAACCGTGCCTCGGAACGGACGCGCAGGATCGTGGTCGCCTGACGGGCCGGACGCCGCGGCTGGGTGTGGCCGCGCGTGGCCGACCGCTCCGCACGGGCCTTCGGCGCGGGGCGCCGAGCCCGCCCCAGCGCCAGTCGCGACGGTGCGCGCAGAGGCCGACGCGAACCGGGTTCGCCCAAACGTAGTCGCAGACAGTCGCGAGGTAGGCCTCGTCCTCGATCGCCTTCGACTCGAACCGGCGCTGAAAGGAGGTGTCCGGCGCGTCGGTAGCGGTGGTTGAAGGAGGTTGCGTAGAGGCCGTTCAGCCGTTCCATCCCATCGGAGAGCGCGGGCTGCCCGCACTCGACCACGAGGTGGAAGTGGTTGCCCATCAAGCAGTAGGCATGGCAGCGCCAACCAAACCGCTCGATCGTGCGGACGAGGAGCGCCACGAACAGCAACCGGTCGTCGTCGTCCATGAAGATCGCGCGCCCGTCGACGCCGCGCGAGGTGATGTGCCAGAAGCCGTACCCGAAGGTCGAGCGCAGCGGTCGTGCCATGCGCCGACCGTACGCGACCGTGCGTCCCTCGACCAGTGGCCTCAAACGACGCGTCTGCCGTGGCCGCGTCCAGGGCCAGCCCCTAGCCGTGTCTGATCGCGGCGCGGCCGCTCGAGCCGCGTCCAGGGGCTGGCCCTAGACGCGGCTCGCAGGGGCACGTCGGCTCGGGACGCGTTGGTTCGAGACAGGAAGCCGCTCCGGCGAGGAGGCGCGCGAAGGATCCGTCAGACGCCGGCGGTCTGGTTCAGCGTCTCGCCTGCGTAGAGTTCCTCGAGCTCGCGGGCGAAGTGCTCCTTGCAGACGCGCCGCTTCAACTTGAGCGTCGGCGTCAGTTCGCCGTCCTCCATCGTGAAGTCGCGCGGCAGGATCGAGAACCGCCGAACCTGCTCGTAGCGCGAGCGGTCGGCGTTCACCACATCGACGACGCCCTGAACGAGCTCCCGCACCCTCGGCTCCTGTGAGAGCTCGGGCAACCCGCCCGCAAGACCCTGCGTCCGAGCCCACTTGCCGATCTCGTCGGCGTCGAGGGTGACGAGTGCGGCGACGTACGGCTTCCGATCTCCGACGACGAGCGCCTGCGAGACGTACTTCGAGCCCTTCAGGTCGTTCTCGAGGTTCTGCGGAGCGACGTTCTTGCCGCCGGCGGTGACGATGATGTCCTTCTTGCGATCGGTGATCGTGACGTAGCCGTCCCCGTCGATCGCGGCGATGTCGCCCGTGAGCAGCCAGCCGTCAGGCGTCAGCACCTCGGCTGTCGCCTCCGGCTCCTTGTAGTAGCCCTGGAAGATCGTCTCGCTCCGAACCAGCAACTCCCCGTCATCGGCCAGCCGCAGCTCGAAGCCGGGCAGCGCGCGACCGACGGTGCCGAAGCGGAACGCGTTGTGCGTGCTCGTGGTCGCCGCGGTCGTGCATTCAGTCAGTCCGTACCCCTCGACGAGGAGGATGTCGATCGCATGGAAGAACTCCGCGATCTCGAGGGCGAGCGGCGCGCCGCCGGAGATCGCCGTTCGCAGCCGTCCCCCGAGACGGGCTTTGACCTTCCCGTAGACGAGCCGGTCGGCGAGCCTGAACTGGAGCGCGAGCGCTCGCGGCACGGGTCGGCCCGACCGTTTCAGCACGCTGACGCGGCGTCCGACGGAGAGGGCCCAGTCGATCAGCTTTCGCCGCGCGCCCGTCGCCTCGTCGAACTTCCCGACGACGGCGGTGTGGATCTTCTCGTAGACCCGCGGCACGCTCGGAAAGACCGTCGGCCGGACGGTCGCGAGGGCCGCGGCGGCCCGGAGCGGATCGGGGAGGAAGGCGATCGTGTAGCCGACGTAGGGGCCGGAAAGGTGCATCAGGCGGCCGAAGTTGTGGGCGAGCGGCAGGTAGAGGAGCATCGTGTCCTCAGGGCCTGTGAAGCTCTCCAGGTCGTCGACGACGGCGACCATCGCGTAGTAGTTGCGGTTCGAGATCATGCAGCCTTTGGGCGGCCCGGTCGTCCCGGAGGTGTAGATGTAGGTGAAGAGGTCGTCCTCTTCCACGGCCTGGGCGGCTTCGCGCAGCGCATCCGGGTGCTCGGCGGCATAGGCGCGGCCCCGCTCGGCGAGCTCGTCGAGCCCGGCGAAGGTGAGGACGTGCTCCAACCGTCCACCGCGGACGGACTCGACCTTCGCGAGCTGGGTCTCGTCCTCGCAGAGCACGCCGACCGAGTCGGAGTGCTCGAGGATGTAGCCGACGTCCTTCGGTGAGCTCGACGCGTAGATCGCGGCCCCGATCGCGCCGACCTGGCCGAGAGCGAAGTCGAAGAGCGCCCACTCGACGCGCGTCGTACCGAGGATCGCGAACGCGTCTCCTTTACGAACGCCGAGCGCAAGCAGGCCGTTCGCGTAGCCCTCCACGCGCTCGGCCGCCTCGTCCCAGGAGATCGGCAGCCAGTCGTCGCCTCGCTGCTCGAGATAGGCGGGTCGGGTGCGGCCGGCCGCCACCGCGTCGCGCCAGAGGCGCGCGATCGTCCGCTTCTCGCTCATGACCGAACTGTACTGCCGATGATTAGTGGCAGGAAACGGCGTCCAAGGAGGGAAGCCTCGTAGTCCATCTAGAATTGGAGAGCGATGCGCACCACCTGGAACGGCTCACTCAGCTTCGGTCTCGTCAGCATCCCGGTGGGGCTCGCGCCGGCGACGAAGCCTGCCGCGCGCGCGTCGGACATCTCGTTCCGGCTGCTGCACCGCGAGTGCGGGACGCCGATCAAACAGAAGCGCTTCTGCCCCGTCCACGATCGCGAGCTCGGGCCCGACGAGATCGTCAAGGGCTGGGAGGTGGCGAAGGGGCAGTTCGTGCTCGTCGAGGAGTCCGAGCTCGAGGCGCTGACCCAGCACGACGACTCGCGCTCGATCGAGATCACGCGCTTCGTCGATGCGGCGCAGGTCGACCCGATCTACTTCGACCGCACCTACTTCCTCGTTCCCGCGCAGGCTGCGGCTGCTCGGCGCCCGTACGTGCTGCTCCTGAACGCGATGGGCGAGTCGGGGATGGCCGCGCTCGGCCGCTTCGTCCAGCAGGGCAAGGAGAAGTTCTGCCTGATCCGGCCGAAGGGCGATGCGCTCGCGCTCGAGACGCTCTACCTCTCGGCCGACGTCTACTCGCAGGCCGAGATCGAGGAGGTCGTCGAGGAGACCGCAGTCAAGAAGCCCGAGCTCGAGCTCGCGCGTCAGGTGATCTCGAGCCTCGCCGGCGACTTCGAGCCCGGCGACCTCCAGAGCGAGTACCGCAGCAACCTCCGCGCGCTGCTCGAGGCGAAGCAGGCCGGCGAACCGGTCACGATCCCGGAGCCCGACGAGACGGAGGCGCCGACGATCGACCTGATGGAGGCGCTGCGGCGCAGCGTCGAGGAGGCGAAGGGCAAGTCGACCGTGAAGGCGAACGGCGCGACCGGCAAGAAGTCTGCTGCGCGGCCGCCCGCCAAGAAGCGAACGGCCGCGCGCAAGTAGTTACGCCGAGGCGCTAATGCGCTTGCGGCATCGCGCCCAGCGCCTGCAACTGGGCTGCGAAGAGCGTCTTGTCGATCTTCCCCTGGTAGATCGGCACGCCTTCCTCGATGCAGACCCGGATCACTTCCTGCCGGTCGATCCCGAGCTCCTTCGACAGCTCGTCCGGCGTCAGGTGGTTCGCCAT
>JBPCJB010000260.1:0-13687 GCA_051005735.1 Gaiellaceae bacterium
CGTCGTGGGTGTAGCCGGAGAGGTGGATCACGTCCATCCGGTCGAGCAGCGGGCCGGGGATCGTGTCGAGCGTGTTCGCCGTGCAGATGAAGAGCGTCTTCGAGAGGTCGAACGGCAGGTCGAGGTAGTGATCGCGGAAGGTCGAGTGCTGGTGCGGGTCGAGCACCTCGAGCATCGCGGAGGCCGGATCGCCGCGGAAGGAGTCCGACCCCAGCTTGTCGATCTCGTCGATCAGGAAGACCGGATTGCGCGACTCCGTGTCACGAAGCGCCCGGATGATCGTGCCCGGCATCGCCCCGATGTAGGTGCGCCTGTGACCTCGAATCTCGGCCTCGTCCCGCACGCCACCGACCGAGATCCGGGCGAACTTGCGGCCGACGCTGCGCGCGATCGAGTGCCCGAGCGAGGTCTTGCCGACCCCGGGCGGCCCGACGAAGCAGAGGATCGGCCCTGAGAGGTCGTTCTTCAGCTTCGAGACGGCGAGATACTCGATGATCCTCTCCTTCACCTTCTCGAGGTCGAAGTGATCTTCGTCGAGGATGGCTCGCGCCCGGTCGAGATCGAGGTCGTCCTGGGTCGATTCGGTCCAAGGCAGGCAGAGAATCCAGTCGAGATAGGTCCGGATCACCCCGTGCTCCGCGGCCGCGGGCGGGAGCTTCTCGAGCCGGCCGAGCTCTCTCAGCGCGGCCTTGTGGGCGTCCTCGGGAAGTCCTTTCGCCTCGATCTGCTCGCGCAGCTCGTCTGCCTCGGCCTGCTGCTCGTCGCCCTCGCCCAGCTCGTCCTGAATCGCCTTCAGCTGCTGGCGCAGGAAGAACTCTCGCTGACCCTTCTCGATCTCCGATGCGACCTGGGTCTGGATCTTCGTCCCGAGCTCCGAGACTTCGAGCTCCCGCTCCAGGATCACCGAGACCGCGCGGAGCCGCTCGAGCACGTCGACGGTCTCGAGCAGCGTCTGCCGCTCCTGGGTCTGCAAACGCAGCATCGAGGCGACCAGATGGGAGAGGGCGCTCGGATCCTCGACGTTCGCCGCCGCGAGCTGGAGCTCCTCGGGCAGATACGGAGTCATCCCGATGATCCGACCGAACTGGGCCTGGACGTTGCGGGTCAGCGCCCGCACGTTGGGCGAGTCGGGGACGACGTCGTCGAGCTCCTCGAACTCCGCGACGAGATAGGGCTCCTCCGTGATCCGCTCGCGTAAGCGAACCCGCTCCAGCCCCTGCACGAGGATCCGCAGCGTCCCGTCGGGCACCTTGATCATCTTGTGGACGACGGCGACGGTGCCCACCTCGTAGACATCGTCCCAGCCGGGCTGCTCGGCCTCGGTGTTCTTCACCGTCAGGAGCGCGAGCATCCGCTCGCCCGCCACGACATCGTCGATCAGCTTGATCGAGCGCTCCTGCCCCACCGCGAGCGGGGTCATCGACTCTGGAAAGACGACGGTCTCCTTCAGGGGCAGGACGGGCAGCCGCGAAGGAGTCTCGAGCGGAACCTCGTCGACGTCGACCTCACTCATCCGATTCTCCTGACGAGGATCGCGACGGGCTGACGTCGCGGCGGCCGCACCGCGATCGGGAGCGTGATCGTGAGTAGGCCGCGCTCGTAGCTCGCGCTCGCAGCCGCGACGTCGACGTCCTCGGCGAGCTGGAGGACTCGCTCGAACGCTCCGTACTCGATCTCGATCTGCTGGTACACCTGCCCTTCGACGCGCGGCCGCGGCCGCTCGCCCGCGATCGTCAGCGAGCGCTCCTCGGCGGCGATGCGAACCGTGTCCGGGTCGATGCCAGCCAGCTCGACGACGACGGTCAGCTCGTGCGGATCTGTGGTGTGGAAGCAATCGACGGATGGCCGGAAGCCGTGTCGCATCCCCGAGAAGCGAGGCACCTGCCAGAGGTCGGCGAAGAGCTCCTCGATCTCCCCTTGAAGGCGGTCGATGTCGCGCCGCGCCATGGCCCATGAGCCTACCCCTCAGCGTAGGATCCGACGCATGACGCTCGTGAGACGACTACTGCGGCTCCTCGGCGCTGCGTTCGCGTTCGGCGTCTACGTCTGGTACGCCGCCGTCCGTCATGCGCCGACGGTGAAGCGGCGGAAGGCTCGCCGCCGGCTGCGGCTGAGAGGCCGTAGCTCCTAACGGAATCCTGATGTGTCGCAGGAGTGAGCGGCGGGGAGACCGGCACTCATGCGGTTGCTGCTCACGCTTGCGCTCATGTGCGCCCTGACGGGGGTACTCGCGCCCTCGAGTTCGGCGGCGGGCGGCGTCCGCTTCGGCATCCAGGACGACGCCTGGCTCGTGCACGGGCGCGGCTCGCTCGAGAGCCGGCTCGACCAGCTCGACCGGCTCGGGGTCGACGTCGTCCGCTTCAACCTGCACTGGGACGAGATCGAACCGCGGCGCGGGCGCCCGAGCTGGGAAGCGAGCGATGCCGTGCTCAAGGGCCTGCGGACAAGGAAGATCGGCGCGGTCGTCGGTCTCGTCGGCGCTCCCCCTTGGGCGAATGGCGGGCGCGCCCCCAACTACGCGCCGACGGCCGCGAGCTTCGCCGCGTTCGCGCGTGCCGCCGCCTCGCGCTACTTCTGGGTGCGCGAGTGGCTGGTCTGGAACGAGCCGAACCAGGCGCGCTGGCTGAAGCCAACCTCGCCCACCGTCTACGTCCGCTCGATCCTCAATCCGGCTTACGCCGCGATCCACTCGGCGAATCCGCGGGCGAAGGTCGCCGGCGGCGTGACCGCTCCGCGTGCCGGCTCGGTCGGGATGTCGCCCGTGAAGTGGATCCGCGGCATGAGAGCGGCGGGGGCGCGACTCGACGCCTACGCGCACCATCCCTATCCCGGCCGGCCTTCCGACAGCCCGTTCGCCGGCGGCTGCCGCCAGGCCGATTGCGAGACGATCACGATGGCGACTCTCGAGCGCCTGCTCAGCGAGGTGACGAAGGCCTTCGGGGCGAAGCGGATTTGGCTGACCGAGTACGGCTACCAGACCGGGCCCGGCGGGGTCTCGCAAGCGCGCCAGGCAGAGCTGCTCGGCCAGGCTGCGCTCCGTGTCTACAAGGCGCCGCGTGTCGACCTGCTGATCCACTATCTCGTCGTCGACGAGCCGACGAGCGCGCGTTTCCAGAGCGGCCTCTTCGCGACTTCGGGCTCGCCGAAGCTCGCCGCGCTCGCCTTCCCGCTGCCGCTCGTGCAGGCAGGCCGGAGCGGCGGCAAGGTCGTGCTCTGGGGCCAGGTGCGGCCTGGGCTCGGCGCCCAGAGCTACCGGCTGCAGGTGCGCAGCGGCGCCGGCTGGCGCTTCCTCGGGGACACGCGGCGGACGAGCGCCCGCGGCTATCTCAGCACCGCGGTGACGGTGCCGCGAGGGTCTCTCGTGCGGACGTTCGCCCCGAGCGTCGATGCCTACGGCCCGCCGCTCTTCGTGCGCTAGCAGGCCCAGGGAATCGGCTTGGGCGCCGAATTGCCGACACGGGCGGTTGCGCCCGGCTCGGCAGAGGTAAGCGTCACGACCCCATGCTCGCCCGCTGTGCTCAGCTGCCTTTCGACCCCGGCCGGCAGGGTCAGCGAATCGCCGGGCTCGAGGAGATGCTCCTTTCCCGCGACGACCGCCTTGAGCCGGCCTTCGATCACGACGAGCACCTGCTCGGTGCTGGCGGTGTGGAGAGGGCCTGAGGCGTCGGGGCGCATCTCCGCCCGCCACACGGCGAGGACGCTGCCGGTCGCCGTAGGACCGGCGTAGACGCGCATGATCGCATTAGGGGTCTCGTGGATCGTCGCCTCGGCAAGCTTCATCGTTTGAGTCTCCTGTAATAGACAACCAAGTTGTCTGAAACCTACCATGTCGTCAACTCGGTTGTCTATCCTCGGGAGGGTGGAGGAGCCTCTCGTCCGACTGTTGCTCATGGTGACGAGGCTGGCCGTGGACGAGCTAGACGAAGGGCTTCGCGCGGCGGGACATCCTGATCTCCGGCCCGCGCATGGCTTCGTGCTGAACGGCATCGGCGAGAGCGGCGCGACCGCAACGCGGCTCGCCGGGCTGCTCGGCATGACGAAACAGGGTGCAGCCAAGCTCGTCGAGTCGCTCGTCGAGCTCGGCTACGTCGAGCGCGAGCGGAACGCCGGCGACGCTCGTTCGACTCTCCTCATGCTGTCGGCGCGCGGCCGTGAGTTGCTGCGTCGCGCAGAGGAGATCCAGAGTCGGCTCGAAGCAGAGTGGGCGGAAGCGATCGGCGCGCCTGAGCTCGGTGCTCTCCGTCGCGGGCTCGAGCAGGTCGTGCGCGAGCGCCACCGCCGGAAGCGGCAAGAGGGCGAGCTGCTTCCGCTCCGGCCGATCTGGTGAGCGACTAGCTTCGAAGCGTGCACGCGCCCCCTGAGCTCCGCGGCGGCTTCGCGACGCGACTTGCTGCACTCGTGGCCGGCCTCTTCCTCTGCGCGGTCGGGATCGTGCTCTTCCTCGAGTCCAAGCTCGGGTTGCCGCCGTGGGATGTTCTCCACCAGGGCCTTGCCGAGCAGCTCGACGTCTCGTTCGGCACGGCGAACCTGATCGTCTCGGCGGCGATCCTCGCGCTCGCCTGGGCCCTGCGGGCGCACATCGGGCTCGGCACGCTCCTCAACGCGAGCTTGATCGGGACCTTCGTGATCGCGCTGACCGCGCTCGACGCCGTCTCGGCGCTCTCCGACGAGGGGCTTGTCCTGCGGATCGGCCTCCTGCCGCTCGCGCTTCTGTGCTTCGGCGTCGGCTCGGCGTTCTACATCGCGCCGAGCATGGGCGCAGGCCCGCGCGACTCGCTGATGCTCGTCGTCTCCCGCCGACTGCACCTGCGGATCGGGACGTCGCGAACCGTGGTCGAGGTCTCAGCGTTCGCGCTCGGCTTCGCCCTCGGAGGCACGGCCGGGATCGGGACGCTCGTCTTCGCGCTCGGGATCGGACCTGCGGTCGAGCTCTCGTTCTGGCTGCTCGAGCGGACGCCGCTCGCGGCTCCCGCAGTAGCATCGCCCACGTGAGCGGCGTCAAGGGATTGATCGCAGCCGGTGGCGAAGGCACGCGGCTTGCAGAGCTGACGCGAGTCGTCAACAAGCACCTGCTTCCGGTGGGCGCGTGGCCGATGATCTATTACCCGCTCCAGCTGCTCCAACTCGCCGGCGTCCACGACGTGCTGATCGTGACGGGACAGGGACATGCGGGCCAGCTGATCGACCTGCTCGGCGACGGCCGGCTCCCGCAGCGAGGCTCTGCCGAGCCGCTCTTCGACCTCGATCTCACCTACAAGGTGCAAGTCGAGCCGGGCGGGATCGCGCAAGTCGTGGGGATGGCGGAGAGCTTCGCGGGCGCCGACAAGCTGGTCGTCTGTCTCGGCGACAACATCTTCGAGTACGCCGAGGTGGCCGCGATCCGGGCCTTCGTCGAGGGCGACGACGGCGCCGCTGTGTTCGTCAAGGACGTGCCCGATCCGGAGCGCTTCGGCGTTGTCGTCTACGGCGAGGACGGCCGGGTCACGGATGTCGTCGAGAAAGCCGGTGTCGTCGATACGCGGTACGACGAGCCGCCCTCGAGCGATGCCGTAGTCGGCCTCTACTGCTACGACGGGGGCGTCTTCGACCTGATCCGCGACCTTCGGCCTTCGTCGCGCGGCGAGCTCGAGATCACGGACGTCAACCGGCATTACGCCGAGCGCGGCACGCTGGCCGCCCATCGCGTGACGGGGTGGTGGGAGGACGCGGGAACGCAGGAATCGCTACCCGAGATCGGCGCGCTGATCGCACGCACCGGCGTCAACAAGCTGTCGTGATCGAGGGCTTGCTCAGGATCCCGCTGCAGCGGTTCGACGACGAGCGGGGTTGGTTCTCGGAGCTGATGCGGGCGGCCTCGCTCCCGAAGCCGGTGCGCCAGTCGAATCTCGTCTTCTCGCGTCGAGGAGTCGTCCGCGGCCTCCATTTCCACGAACGGGGCCAGGACGATCTCTTCGCGTGCGTCCGCGGCATGGTCCGCGTGGTCGTGCTCGACCGCGAGAGCGGCGAGACCTTCACCGAGGACATCGGCGACGAGAACCCGGTCGCGATCTACATCCCAGGCGTCAACGCGCACGGCTACGAGGCGCTCACCGACTGCCTCTTCCTCTATCACGTCACCGAGGAGTACGACGCGGACGATCCCGACGAGCACGGCCTCTGTTGGGCCGATCCGCGGGTCAAGCATCTATGGAGCACCGAGACTCCGATCCTCTCCGAGCGGGACTCAGCAGCCTGTTGAGCGCAGTTCTGTTGAGGGAAGCAGCTTGCTGATCACCGGGGCCGGCGGGCAACTCGGACAGGCGCTGGCGAAGGAGTTTCCGGAGGCGCTCGCCCTGACGCGAGCGGAATGGGACGTCGCGCTGCCCGCGTCCGCTTTGCTCGAGAGGCCGGACGTGATCCTGCATGCCGCGGCGTGGACGGACGTCGACGGCGCCGAGGACGATCCGCAGGGCGCGGCCGCGGTCAACGTCGGCGGGACGGCGAACGTGTCGGAGCTGGGTGCGCCGCTCGTCTATTTCTCCACGGACTACGTCTTCGATGGGCGCAAGCGGGAGCCGTACGTCGAGTCCGACGGCCCGAATCCGCTCTCGGTCTACGGGCGGACGAAGCTGCATGGCGAGGCGGCGGCCGGCGAGGGTTCGTGGATCGTGCGGAGCGCCTGGCTCTTCGGCCCGACCGGTCACAACTTCGTGCGCACGATGCTCCGGCTCGGCACTGAGCGCGACGAGGTCGCCGTCGTCGACGACCAGTGCGGCTCGCCGACTTATGTCGGACATCTCGCAGCCTCCATCCGAGAGCTCCTGGAGCGTCCGCCGGGGATCTGGCACTTGGCCGGCGGGGGCGAGTGCACGTGGGCCGAGCTCGCCGAGGCGATCTTCGAGGGCGCCGGAATCGACTGCCACGTTCGTCGGATCACGACGGCCGAGCTCGGGCGCCCGGCGCCGCGCCCGGCCTACTCGGCGCTCCGGAGCGAGCGGGGAGGCCCGGCGCTGCCGCACTGGCGGGAGGGCCTCAGCGAGTGCCTCGATCGGCTGGGCGTAATTCCCGGAGCGCTGGGGTAGAGATCGAGGATGCCCATCCTCCTGCTCGCACTCGTCCTCGTCGCGCTCGTGCTCGGAATCGGTCTCGCCGTGAAGATCGCATTCTGGATTCTCGTGATCGCGGCAATCGTGATCGCGCTGCTCGTCTTCGGGGCGCGCGGCGCTCTCGGCCGGCGTAGCTGACCAAACCTCGCAGCGCTTCTCGCGAACGAGAGTCGGTCTATGGCGCGGTACTCCTTCCTGAGCACCTGGACTCTCGACGCTCGGCTGGATGACGTCTGGGAGGCGATCTATGCCACCGAGCGCTGGCCCGAGTGGTGGCAGGGAGTCAAGGTTGCCGAACGGCTCGACGTCGGTCAGACGAATGAGGAGCAGGGGGACGCAGTGGGCTCGATCCACCGCTACGTCTGGCGGAGCAGGCTGCCTTACGACATCGAGTTTCGGATGCGCACGAGCCGCGAGGAGCGGCCGTATCTGCTCGAGGGCGTAGCGGACGGCGCGCTCCGGGGCACGGGGCGCTGGCGACTCTGGTCGGGGAACGGCACTGCGGTCACCTACGAGTGGGACGTGGAGACGACGATCCCCTGGATGAACGCGATCGCGCCGCTCGGCAGGCCGGTCTTCCACTGGAGCCACGACCACGTGATGCGAAATGGGGCTCGTGGGCTCGCGCGGCTGCTCGGCGCGAAGCTGCTCCGCGCGAGCTGACCGCTCCCGGTCCGCGCGCCCCCAATGGGGGAGCGGAGGCCCCCACTCGGAACGCTAGCGGCCGACCTGTAACGCGGGTGGTAGCGCGACGTGCCAACTTCGTCACACCTGCTCGCTAGGCTGGATCCATGCACGTTCTCGTCGCAGGCGGCGCCGGCTTCATCGGCTCCCACTTCGTCAGGCGGCTGCTCGCGGCGGGCGACGAGGTGCGCGGGCTCGACAAGCTCACCTACTCGGGAAACCAAGCGAATCTCAGGCCCGACGTCGAGCTCGTCGTCGGTGACATCTGCGATCCGGAAGCGGTCGCCGAGGCCGCTGCGGACTGCGAGGCGATCGTCAACTTCGCCGCAGAGACTCACGTCGATCGCTCGATTCTCGGCTCCGTGGACGTGATCCAGACGAACGTGATCGGCACCTACGTCCTGCTCGAGCGCGCACGCGCAGCCGGGATTCGACTGCTACAGGTCTCGACGGACGAGGTCTACGGCGATGTCCCGCCGGGCGCGCCGTCCTCGACCGAATCCGACCCGCTGGCGCCGTCTAGCCCCTACTCCGCCGGCAAGGCCGGGGGCGACCTGCAGGTGCTCGCGCACACCCGGACGTATGGCGTCGACGCGCTGATCACCCGCGGCTCCAACACCTACGGTCCAAATCAGTATCCGGAGAAGCTCCTGCCGCTCTTCCTCACGAACGCGCTCGACGGAGAGCCGCTGCCCATGTACGGCGACGGCGGCCAGATCCGGGACTGGCTCTACGTCGAGGACCACTGCGCCGGGATCGAGCTGGCGCTCCGGCGGGGCGAGGCCGGCGAGGTCTACAACATCGGCGGGGGCGAGGAGGCGACGAACCGCGAGATCACGGAGCTCGTGCTCGAGCACACGCTCGCCGACCGAGCGCTCGTTCGAACGGTCGCGGATCGACCAGGGCACGACCGCCGCTACTCGCTCGCCACGACCAAGATCCGGGAGCGGCTCGGCTGGGCGCCGCAGGTCGCGCTGGCCGAGGGCTTTCCAATGACGGCGGCCTGGTATCGAGAGAACCGGGACTGGTGGGAGCCGATCAAGCACTCGGGCGGCTATCGCGAGTACTACGAGAAGCAATACGCCGCGAGGCTGGCTCTCTAGTCGTCGCCGCCTGCGTCGCAGCGTCTCTCGACGTCCCTGCGCAGCCGGGTGATCTCCCTGCGCTCGCCCTGAACGGCCTCTGAGCGGTCGAGCAGCTCGGGCACGCCGTCACAGCGTTCGAGCGCGAATCTCGTGAAGGCGAGGTTGTAGCTCGCATAGGCCTCGGCCAGGCTGCTGGAGCCCGCGAGGCCCGCCACCGCCTGCTCGAGCAGCGGCAACGCGGCGTCGTAGTCGCCGGCCCGCATCAGCGCGAAGCCCTCGTCGTTCAGCGCGGACGGGTCGCCGGTTGGCTCGGTGGGCGGGGGCTCGGCCGGCGCGGGCGCGGTTGTGGGCTCCGGCTCGGGTTCGGGCTCGGGTTCGGGTTCGGGTTCGGGTTCTGGCTCGGGCTCCGGTTCCGGCTCGGGCGCGGTCGTCACGGTCTCGACGACGGTCGTGCCGGCGAGCGTCACCGTCGTCTGGACGGTCTGCGGGCCCGAGTCGGCAGCGGACTCGCCGGGATCGTCGTCTCCGAGCACGGCCGCGAGCGCGACGCCGCCGAGCGCAAGCGCGGCGACAGCCCCCGCGAGGAGCGGAATCCGGCTCCGAGACCGCTGTCGCCGAACTGGCTGGACAGCGCCGACCGTCGTGTGGCCGGCGGCGGCATCGAGCGCGCCCCGCAGGGCATGAACGAGATCGGCGCAGGCAGCGAACCGCCGCTCGGGCTCCTTCGCGAGGCCCTGCGCGAGCACGGCGTCGACCTCGGGCGGCAACTCCGGGTTTCGCTCCGAGGCGTTCGGGATTGGGCCTTGCACATGCGCGGCCGCCTCGGCGGTCGGCGAGTCCATCGCGAACGGCCGCGTGCCGGTGAGCAACTCGAACGCGACGATGGCAAGCGCGTAGCGATCGCTCGCGGGTGTCGCCTGCTCGCCCCGTGCCTGCTCCGGAGCGAGGTAGCCGGCGGTTCCGAGCACGGTGCCCGCCGCAGTGAACGAATCGAGTCCCACGGCGCTCGCGATCCCGAAATCGGCGACTCGAACATCGCCCTCGTCATCGAGCAGGAGGTTCGCGGGCTTGACGTCTCGATGCACGATTCCGGCCGCATGCGCCGCGTCGAGCGCAGCGGCCGTCTGCCGGAGCCACGCGATCGCCCGTCCCGCCGGCTGGGCGCCTTCGGCCGCGATACGGTCGGCCAGAGATCCGCCCGGCAGGTACTCCATGACGATGTACGGCCGACCATCGTGCTCGCCGACATCGAAGATCGTGACCGTGCTCGGAGCGTTCGAGAGGCGTGCGGCGGCGAGCGCCTCATGCGTGAAGCGGCGCCTGATCGCATCCTCGTCCGCAAAGCGCTCCGCCAGCACCTTCACGGCGACGACCCGACCGAGCACGCCGTCCTCGGCGCGATAGATCTCGCCCATGCCGCCTCGGGCGATGCGCTCCGGCTGCCGATAGCGGGGTGGCAGGATCTCGGTCATCGCTCCCTCGGTGCCCTCGTCCCCTGCGAGGAAAACCGCTCGGAAGATCGTCGCAACGAGTTGAAGGTTCGGTAAAGAAGCCGGGGGGCCCGAATCTCCTGCGCTAGCCTCAAACCGGAGGATCACGCATGCGGCGCCCGCTTCTTGCACTCATCGGCTCGACCTTCAGCTGCGCCGCCTTCCTCGGTTGCGTTGGGCTCCGGGTCGCCCCGCCGGTGGAGGCTGCCTCCGCAGCGGTCTCGCCCGCGCCCGTCACCGCGTCCACATTCCTCGTCAGCGGCCGAGGCTGGGGGCACGGCGTCGGGATGAGCCAGTACGGCGCGCTCGGCTTCGCGAACGCCGGCTGGCCGCACGAGCAGATCCTCGCTCACTTCTACGCCGGCACGAGCCTCGGCCCAGCGCCGGTCGCGCAGGTGCGCGTACTCGTCGCTGAGTCGAAGCCGGAGCTGACGATCTCCTCGAAGGCGCCGTTCCGCGTGCGTGACGTCCTGGG
This sequence comes from Gaiellaceae bacterium, assembly GCA_051005735.1. Taxonomy (GTDB): domain Bacteria; phylum Actinomycetota; class Thermoleophilia; order Gaiellales; family Gaiellaceae; genus Gaiellasilicea. The sequence goes on from JBPCJB010000260.1 coordinate 10,820, forward strand.
TACGACCCATTTCCTCCCCGCCGGACCGCTCGTCCTCCGGCCGAGGCTCGAGCCGGTGCTGAACGGCATCCCGACCCCGCTCGCCGGTCCGCTCGTCCTCCTTCCGGGTCGGGCGCCACTCGAGCTTGGCCGGCCCGACGGGGGAACCAGCTACCGGGGTCGGCTCGAGGTAGCCGTAGCAGGCGCGAAGCTGAGCGCGATCAACGTTGTCGGGCTCGAGGACTACCTCGCAGGCGTCGTCCCTCGCGAGATGCCGGCCTCGTGGCCGGTCGAGGCACTGAAGGCCCAGGCGGTCGCCGCCCGCTCCTACGCGCTCGCGCACCGTGTGAGGAACCGGACGTTCGATCTCTACGCCGACGTTCGCAGTCAGGTCTACGGCGGCATCGCGAGCGAGGACGCGCGCGCGACCGCGGCGATCAGGGCGACCGCGGGCCGAGTCCTCCTGCACGGGGGCACGATCGTCGACGCGCTCTTCCACTCCACCTCGGGCGGGCGCACGGTGTCCGCCGCCGAGGTCTTCGGCACCTCCGTCCCGTATCTCGTCGGGGTCGCGAATCCACACAGCTCACTCTCTCCAGTCAACCGCTGGGGGCCGACGGCGGTGACCGACGCGACGGTTCGCAAGGGACTCGGGATCGCGAGCCCCGTGCTCGGGCTCCAGCTCGTCCGCAGCGCCTCCGGGCGCGTGCGTTCGGCCACGGTCGCGACCGTGGCCGGCCCGAAGACCGTGACCGCCGGGGCGCTGCGCACCGGGCTGGGGCTGCGCTCGACCTGGATCACGACGCTCGCGTCGCTGACGTTGTCCCGGCCGGCCGGCCCGGTCGTCTACGGCCGCGCGGTGACCGTCCGTGCGGACGCGAAGGGCATCGGCGGCGCCGTCCTCTCCCAGCGCAGCGGCGGCGCCTGGACTCAGGTCGCCGCTCGACCTGTTGCCGGAATGATCGCGTTCACCGCAAAGGTGCTCGCGCCAACGAGCTTCCGGCTCTCCGCAGGCGGTGTCTCGGGTCCCGTGCTCGAGGTGCCGGTCGCTCCGCTCGTCAGCGCGGCGGCGCAGGCGGGCGTTTTCGAGGGAACGGCGATCCCGGCGAGTCCCGGAACGGAAGTCCAGCTCCAGCTCCTCGACGACCTCGACTGGGTGTCGGCCGGCGAGACCGTACTCGACGAGGGCGGGGCCTTCCGGCTCGAAGCAGAGCTCGGGCCTGGCGTCTACCGGGTGCGAGTCGCTCCCGCGGCCGGCTTCGCCGCAGGCCTGAGCCGGCAGTTTCGGATCGAGTGATGAGACGCCGGCGAGTCGCGCTCGTTGTTGGAGCGATCCTCGCGGTTGCGGCGCCGCACTCGGCAGCCGCGGCCCGTTACGCGATCGGGGTGGAGACCCTGGATGCGATCGCGCCCCTCGAACGGGCTCTCGGCCCGGGCGTCGAGAGCCTCGCTCCCCTTCCAGCGGTCGTCGTCGAGCGTCGAACTGCGCCGCGTCTGGCCGAGCTTCCCGGAGCGACCTACGTCGAGCGGCTCGGCACGCGCCGGCCCTCGTTCGAGCCCAACGACCCGCTCGCGCTCGCGCAGTGGCACCTCGCGGCGAACCGCGCCTTCGACTTCTGGCCCGTACTCCCGCTCCTGCCGCCGGTACGGGTCGCGGTGATCGACTCGGGGATCGACGGGGGGCATCCGGAGCTCAGAAGCAGGATCGTCGCAGCCGAGAGCTTCGTCGGCACACCGGCCCGCGAGGACGCGACCGGCCACGGCACCTTCGTCGCCGGGCTGATCGCGGCCGCTGTCGGCAACGGCGAAGGCATCGCCGGGATGGCGCCGTCGGCAGAGCTCCTGATCGCGAAGGTCGTCGAGGAAGACGGGTCCATCGACATCGAGGCGGAGGCGCGTGCGATCCGCTGGGCGGTCGATCAAGGCGCTCGCGTGCTCAACATGAGCCTTGGCGGGGTGCGCGACCCGCTCGACCCGAGCCGCGACACCTACTCGCCGCTCGAGGAGGCCGCGCTCGCCTACGCGACGCGCAAGGGAGTCGTGGTCGTGGCCGCCGTTGGCAACGGCGACACGGCGCCGTCCATGCCCTGGCCGTATGCGAGCTACCCGGCCGCGCTGCCGCACGTCCTCGGGGTAAGCGCTCTCGCGCGCAACGGCTCCTCGCCCGCGTTCTCGAATCGCGACCGGATCTACAACGACCTCGCTGCCCCGGGGCAGGGCCTGCTCTCCACGTTCCCTCGCGCCATGACGGCGCAGTTCAAGGAGTGTGCGGACCAGGGCTACTCGAGCTGCGGCCCAAGCGAGTACCGAGAGGCCGAGGGCACGTCGTTCGCAGCGCCGCAGGTGAGCGCTGCCGCCGCGGCCCTCATCGCGCTCAGGCCCTCGCTGCGGCCCGAGCAGGTCACCGCGCTCCTCACCGGCACGGCCGTCGACGTGAACGCGGGCACCGGCTGCCGGGCGTGCGCGCTCCGGCGGGATGCGCTCACCGGCTGGGGCCGGCTCGATGTCGCCGCCGCGCTCCGCTCGCTCGCAGCCGACGTGCTTCCGCCGGCGGACGCACGCGAGCCGAACGACGATCTCGGCGCGGAGGCGGCGCCGGTCTGGGGCCCGATCCAGCGGCTCCAGGCGACGCTCGACTTCTGGGACGACCAGGACGACGTCTACGCGATCCGGCTCCGCAGGGGCCAGCCCGTCTACGTGAGCGTCCGCGGGCCGGCCGGCGTGGACACGAACCTGATCGTCTGGCGTCCCGGCGCGAGGAGCATCGACGGCTTCGGCTCGCTGGGCCGGATCGCCGCCCAGTCGACCCGCCCGGGCGGGCGCGAGTACGTCTCGTTCCGCGCCCAGGCAAAGGGCACGTACTACGTCCAGGTGAAGCTCGGCTCGCGC
>JBPCJB010000261.1:0-4195 GCA_051005735.1 Gaiellaceae bacterium
GGCCTAGGACGCAGGGAGCCCCGATATGCAGGCATATCGGGGCGACTGAGGACGACGGCATGCGAAGCGTTCGCAGCCGCGCGAAGCGTGGGTGTATTTGCGGCGGGGAGTACTAAGTGTTGAACAACACAAGCGCGGCTCGTGCCCGGATCCTGAGGCGGCGGACGGAGAGCTTGTGTTGAAACAACACAAGCTCAATCGTCGAGGCTGACGAGGTCGCGTTCCACGAGCGCGAGTTCCCACTCCCGCGAGGCCAGATAGCGCTCCGCGTCGGCGAGCAGCCGCTCCGCCTCCCCATGCTCCCGCGTCACCACCGCCAGCGTGATTCGCGCGCGCTGCCAGACGTCGTGGTGATCGACCTCGGCGACCGAGGCGCCGAATCGGTTCTGGAGCTGCGCCTTCGCGGAGCGCAGGTGCATCCGCTTCTCCTTCAGCGAATGGGCCTCCGGGAAGTGGAGCTCTGCCGAGAGGATCCCGACCCAGCCGGTTGGCACGCCGAGCGGAGCTAGGAGGACGAGGAGGCGGGCGTGCCTGCGGGCTCGTCGAGTGAGGTCCGCTCGACCTGGCGCACCTCGTAGACCTCGAGGATGTCGCCTTCCTTGACGTCGTTGAAGCCGTCGAGCAGGATCCCGCACTCGAAGCCCTCGGCGACCTCGCGCGCATCTTCCTTGAACCGCTTGAGCTGCGAGATCGTGGTGTCGTAGATCACGGTTCCGTCGCGGACGACGCGCACCTGGCCATTGCGGCGGATCACTCCGGAGGTCACCATGCAGCCGGCGATCGTGCCGAGGCGCGAGACCTTGAAGAGCGCGCGCACCTCGGCCTCGCCGATCGTCTCCTCGGTCTGAACGGCGTGGAGCATACCGACGAGCGCCTGCTCGATGTCCTCGGTGAGCTGGTAGATGACGCGGTAGGTGCGGATGTCGACGCCTTCGCGCTCGGCGAGCTGGCGCGCCTCCACGTTCGGACGGACGTTGAAGCCGACGACGAGCGCTTGCGAGGCGGCGGCGAGCATGATGTCGCCCTCGGTGATCCCGCCGACGCCCTGATGAACGACGTTGACCCGCACCTCGGGGTGCTGGATCTTCGCGAGCTCGGAGACGGCCGCCTCGACCGAGCCGCCGACATCGCCCTTCAGAATCAGGTTCAGGTCCTGGACGGCGCCTTCCTGGAGCTGCGAGAAGAGCGACTCGAGCGACACCCCGGACTTCGAGCGCTGAGCGTGCTGCTCGGTGCGCAGGCGCTGACCACGACGCTGCGCCACGGAGCGCGCCTCGCGCTCGGTCTCGACGACGCGCGCGAGCTCCCCGGCGGGCGGCGGCGTGTCGAAGCCGAGGATCTCGACCGGGGTTCCCGGCCGTGCCTCGACGACCTTCTCGCCGCGGTAGTCGTAGAGGGCGCGCACCTTGCCGTGCGCGTCGCCGGCCACGATCGCGTCGCCGACGCGCAGGGTGCCGCGCTGGACGAGCATCGTCGCCACGGGGCCGCGGCCGACGTCGAGCCGCGACTCGACGATCGGGCCGGACGCCTCCGCCTTCGAGTTCGCGGTCAGCTCGAGCTCGGCGTCCGCGACGAGCAGGATCCGCTCGAGCAGGTCGTCCAGGTTCAGCCTCTGCTTCGCCGAGACGTAGGAGAACTGTGTCGTCCCGCCCCAGTCCTCGGGCTGGAGGCCCTCGGCGGCGAGGTCCGACTTGACTCGATCCGGATTCGCGTCCGGAAGGTCGACCTTGTTCACCGCGACGACGATCGGCACGTCGGCCGCGCGCGCATGCGAGATCGACTCCTTCGTCTGCGGCATCACGGAGTCGTCGGCGGCGACGACGAGGACGGCGATGTCGGTCACCTTCGCGCCGCGGGCGCGCATCGCCGTAAAGGCCTCGTGCCCCGGCGTATCGAGGAACGTGACCTTGCGGCCGCCGACGTCGACCTGGTAGGCGCCAATGTGCTGGGTGATCCCGCCCGCCTCGGTCGCGACGACCGAGGTCTCTCGGATCGCGTCGAGGAGGGAGGTCTTGCCGTGGTCGACGTGCCCCATGATCGTGACGACCGGCGGTCGCGCGGTCAGATCCTCGGCGGCGTCGTCGAAGACCTCCGGCAGCTCCTCCTCGTCCGCGGCGTGCTTGATCGTGATCTCGCGGTCGATCTCCGCCGCGATCAGCTCGACCTCCTCGTCGGAGAGCGATTGGGTGATCTGGACCATGTTGCCGAGGCCCATCATGATCTTGATGATCTGGGCGGCGGTGATCCCGAGCGCCTGCGAGAAGTCGCGGACCGTGACGCCCGAGGGAACCGTGACCGGGCCGGTGGGGGCGACGATCTCCTGCTTCTCGCGCTTCGGAGCAGCGTCGCGCCGATCGCGCGCCTGGCGCGGGTTGGGGCGGTTGCCGCTGTCGATGACGACGCGGCGCTTCCGCCCGGGCGCGCCCTGGCGCGGCCGGATCGGGCGGTTCGGCTTGTTCGGGCCTCCGTCAGCCATTCACGCTCCAGTGTAGAGGCGCGCGAGCCCCGGATCGACCGTGACGTTCTGCCGCAGGACGCGGGCGAACGCGCGCCGGGTGGCCGCCCGCTCGAAGCAGGCGAGGCGGCGGCAGGTGTAGGCGCCGCGTCCGGGAAGCAGCCGTCCGGGAGCGAGGGAGCCCTCCACCACGACGAAGCGCAGGAGCTCGGCCTGGGGCGCCTTGCGCCCGCAGCCCACACACGTCCGTTCCGGCGAGCTCATCGCTCAGTGGTCTCGGCCTCCGCGATCTCGTGAGCCGGCGCGTTCCCGGTCTCGTCGGCGGACGGCGCGATCGGCGGCTCGCCCTCGGACGGGCTCTCGGCCTCCACCGCGGCGACCGCGGCGAGCTCCGCTTCGAGCTCCTCGGGCGCCAGCTCCTCGCCCGGATCGGGCGTCTCGGCCTCCGTGCCGACGAGCGCCTGATGGGCGGGAACGCCGCAGTACTTGGTGCCCGGAAGGGACGCATTCGGGCAGCGCTTGCCGTTCGTGAGCACGGCGGCGCAGCGGCCCGTGTACTCCTCGCCGTCGGCCCCTTCGCCGCCGTAGGCCGCCTCGGCCTCGGCGCGCGCGAACTCCTCGTCCGACTGAATGTCGACCTTCCAGCCCGTCAGGCGCGCCGCAAGCCGGGCGTTCAGGCCCTCCTTGCCGATCGCGAGCGCAAGCTGGTCGTTCGGGACGACGACCGTCGCCTCCTTGGTCTCGTCGTCGATGTAGACCTCGCGCACACGCGCCGGCGAGAGCGCCTTCGCGACGAAGCGGGCGGGCTCGGTATTCCAGGGGATGATGTCGATCTTCTCGCCGCGGAGCTCGGAGACGACCATTCGGACGCGCGAGCCGCGAGGCCCGACGCAGGCGCCGACCGGGTCGACGCCCTGGGCATGCGACTCGACCGCGATCTTCGTCCGGTAGCCCGGCTCTCGAGCGACGCCGCGGATCTCGACGAGCCCGTCGGCGATCTCGGGCACCTCGAGCTCGAAGAGGGTCTTGATCAGCTCGGGGTCGCGACGGGAGAGGATCACCTGCGGACCCTTCGTGCCGGAGCGGACCTCCGTGATCACCGCTTTGATCCTGGATCCCTGCTCGTAGCGCTCCCCGTCGACCTGCTCCGAGCGCGGGAGCAGCGCCTCGACCTTGCCGAGGTCGACGAGCACGTTGTTGCGGTCGCCGGCCTGCTGCACGATCCCGGTCACGACCTCGCTCTGGCGATCGACGTACTCCTCGTACATCATCGCGCGCTCGGCCTCGCGGATCCGCTGCTGGATCACCTGCTTCGCCGTCTGCGCCGCGATCCGGCCGAAGTTGTCGGGGGTGACGTCGGCGCGCTCGATCTGCTCCTCGGGAACCTGCGACCAGTCGAGGTCGAGGTCGTCCTCGTTGATCAGCGTGTGCTGGCGCTCGCCCGTCTCCTCCTCGAGCCGCTCGAGCTCGTCGATCTTCGCCTCCATCGCCTCCTCGAGGAGCCTCGCCTCGAGATCGCCTGGAATCACGATCGAGTAGACGCGGAACTCGCCCTCGTCGTCGAGCTCGACCACGGCATGGCGGCTCGCACCGGGGGTCTTCTTGTACGCCGCGAGGAGCGCGTCCTCGAGCGCGTTGACGAGCGTGTCGGTCTCGATCCCCTTCTCGCGCTCGATCGTTCGTACTGCTTCCAGGATCTCCTGAGACATCTCCCCTACTCTCTTTCCTCGGTGTAGACCA
>JBPCJB010000262.1:0-12807 GCA_051005735.1 Gaiellaceae bacterium
GACGAGATCGAGCGCGAGAAGGGCGTGATCGTCGAGGAGATGAACATGTACTTCGACACCCCGCGCGACTTCATCGGCGGCGTCTACGACTCGCTCCTCTACGGCGACCAGCCGCTCGGCTGGGACATCATCGGCCGCAAGGAGACGGTGCGCGGGGCGACGCGCGAGACGTTCCTCGACTACGTCGATACCTGGTATCGGCCCGATCGGATGGTCGTCGGGATCGGCGGTCAGGTCGGCGACGGGCTCGAGGCGAAGCTGGAGGACCTGCTCGGCAGCCTGGAGGCGCGCGAGACGGGCTCGCCCGCGCCGTACGCGAAGCCGGAGAACGGATCGCGCGTCCGCGTCCACACCAAGCAGTCCGACCAGGCGCATCTCGTGCTCGGCGTCCGCAGCCGCCCGCTCGCCGATCCCGATCGCTACGTGCTCCAGCTCCTTTCCACGGTGCTCGGAGGCGGCATGTCCTCGCGCCTCTTCACCGAGGTGCGCGAGCGGCGTGGGCTGGCCTATTACGTCTTCGGTACGAACCACGCCTACACGGACACCGGGTCGCTCTACGCGCAGTCCGGCGTGGACATCAACCGGATCGACGACGCGGTCACGACGATCGTCGAGCAGTTCCGGCTGCTGGTCTCGGAGCCGGTGCCGACCGACGAGCTCGAGAAGGCGCGCAACTTCACGAAGGGCCGCTTCGTGCTCCAGCTCGAGAGTCCGCACGGGAAGGTGATGTTCGGGCTCCGGCGCGAGGTGCTCGAGGGTCGGGCGGAGGAGCCGCAGGCCGTGCTCGACGCGCTCGACGCCGTCACGGCCGAGGACATCCAGCGCGTGGCCCAGGAGATCCTGGACACCGGCTTCCATCTCGCCGTGATCGGCCCGTTCGACGACGCCGAGCGGTTCGAGAAGCTGCTCGGGTAGCACCTGGCATGACCGCCGAGCCTGTGCTCGGTCGCTCGGCGAGCAGCGAATGGGCAGAGGCGAGGATCGGCTCGAGGTCGACGCCGTCGAGGGCCGACGTGCGTCAGGACGGTTCCTGGACTACGCCCTCGAGGACTGGCTGGGTCAGCGGGCATGACGAGGCAGTCATCCGCGGTGGCGAGGTGGATCGTCCTGCGCCCGCATCCCGACGAGGTGGCGGATGGCGTCGAGCGCCGGCCGTTCGACCCGGCGGAGGGGGAGCTCGCGTTCCTGCGTCGCCCAGTCGAGGGCGTGGTCGGTGAGAACGTCGATGGCTACCGACCGGTCGTCGAGAAGTGCTGGTAGTCGCCGAAGGAGGCGCCCCACTTCCAGCCGACCGAGGCGAACGCGCGCACGAGCACACCGCCCCTGAGCGCCATCCCCTTCCGGTAGCGGCTGCGATCGAGGTAGGCGCGACCGGCCGGCGGCGAGAAGCGCGAGCCCTGGACGTACGGGTTCTCGACCGGGTTGACGTCGATCGCCTCGCCGTAGGCGTGCAGCGACCAGCGCGAGGTGCCGCCCACGAAGCGGCAGTTGAAGCCGGAGGTGTTGTCGGCGGCCATCGAGGCCTCGTCGCTGCCGCGGTAGGCCGAGACCGGACGGAGGCTGCGGATCGGGAAGCGCTCGCTCCAGAGGATCCGGAAGACCGCGAGCACGTCGGGGGCGACGCGGCTCGCGACGACGATCCGGCCGACTCGCTCCCGCCCGTCGAAGCCCCAGTAGGAGATCCGGACGGTGCGCAGCCGCGCCGGAGCAACCGGGCAACCGGCCCGGTAGGAATGACGCAAGTCGGCCCAGCGAACGGACTCGATCGAGCCGACAGGCGCCGAGGCCGCTCGTGTTTCAGAGACACAGAGTCCGAGCGCGAGCGCGAGCAGGGCGGCGATCCGCACGGGCGAAGCGTACTCTGGCTCGGTGCTCGTCTCCTTCCTCGTCGCGGCGACCGTGGCGGCTTGTCCGGCGAGCGTCGCCACCGCCGCGGACGCGCCTGCGAGCGCGCAGCAGCTCGTCACCGTCGAGGCGAAGGTCGCCCGGACGACGTATGCGTCGCTCCGCACCTGGCGTCGCGTGGGCGGGTGCTGGGTCGCCGCCGGCGGCCCTTACCTCGCCCGCCTGGGTCGCAACGGACTCTCGGCGAATCGGCGAGAGGGAGATGGAACCACTCCGACCGGCACCTTCCGGATCGGGCGGACGATGTACGGGAACGCCCCTGATCCCGGAGTTCGCTTCGCCTACCGGCGCCTCCGCTGCGGCGACTGGTGGGACGAGGATCCGCGCTCACCCACCTACAACTCCTTCCGACATGTGCGCTGCGGGACGAAGCCTCCGTTCGCGGGCGGGAGCGAAGGGCTGTGGCAGCAACCTCGCCCCTACCCGTTCCTCGCGGTGATCGAGTTCAACATGCGGCCGGTGGTGCCGGGCCGCGGCTCCGGGATCTTCCTGCACGCGCAGACCGGCGGCCCGACGATCGGTTGCGTCAGCCTCCGGCGCGATCGGCTCGCCGCGGTGCTGCGCTGGCTCCGGCCCGCGGCGAAGCCCGCGATCTGGATCGGAACCAAGTAACAAACTGTTACTTGGCGAGCCCGGCGGCACGGAGGACGTCGCGACCGAGCCTGCGCGCCTCCGGCGCCTCGAGGCCGGGGCGGTAGGCCGCGACCACGACGACCACCGGGCCGCGGCGGCCATAGACGATCGCAGCAGTGAGGCGCGCGTCCGAGAGCCAGCCGTTCTTCTCGGCTACCGGTGTGCTTCCCAGCCACGGCCGGAGCAGGCCGAGGTTGTCGCTCGCGCGCTGGGCCGAGAGCAGGATGCGCACACCGGCCTGCGCCTGTCGCCGCGTCAGCCCGAGGAGGCCGAGCGCGCGCCGATCGCCGTGGGCGCCGGCGTGCAGGCGGTATAGGGCACGGCCCAGATCGCGGGCCGTCGTGACGCGCGTGTACGACCCTGGCGGCGGCGAGCCGAGTCCGGTGGTGGCGCGATAGGGGCCGGGATAGGTGCTGGACGTCATCCCGAGCCGGCGCAGGCCGTCACTTATGGCGCCGTAGCCCAGCCCAGCCAGGATCCGGTTCGCGGCGAGATTCGACGACCAGGCCCCTATCTGGCGCGCGTCGTACCACGAGCGACCGGACTCGGGGATCTTCGAGGTGCGAAGCGCGGCCGCGAGCGCCCCGAGCTTGACGGTCGACGCGGCGGGAAAGCGAAGATCCTCGCTCCAGCCGGCGAACCGGCCGGTGCGGAGGTCGTGCACCCAGACCGCCGCCCAGCCGTCGAACTTGGTTGCGGCGGCGGAGAGCCGGTCGTCGAGTGTGGCGTCGGGCATGCGCGGGCCGGCTCGCTCCGAGGCGGGGACGAGGGGCGCGTACCTGCCGCTCCCGACGGAGCCGTCGGGCCGATCGAGCGCCTCCGCGCGAGCGACAGCAGTTCTCCCTCGCCGGAGCAGTTCGGCCCGGAGCGGGCGCAGGCTCTCGCGGACGACACCCGCGGCCAGCACCGCCTCGACGAGGTTCCGCCCGGCGTCGTAGCGCGCCTGCGCGCCGTCGGGGGTGGGCGCATAGCCGAGCGTGGCGGCAGGGAGATACCGATCGCGCGCGTTCAGCAGCTCCGCGTCGCTCGCCAGAGCGACGGGGACGACGCAGAGCGCCGCGAGGACGGCGAAGACGGATCGTTGCACGAGCACAGAATGCATGGGAGACTGGCGCGGTGAGCGCGGTCGCCGACGCGATCCAGATCGACGAGGCTGCCTTCCGAGGCGCCGTCGTTCGTCCTGGGGACGAAGGCTACGACGTCCATCGCAAGATCTGGAACGGCGCGTTCGACAAGCATCCGGCCGCGATCGTCCGCTGCGCGGGCGTCGCGGACGTGATAGCGGCCGTGAAGCTCGGGCGGACAAGCGGCCTCCCGGTCGCCGTGCGGAGCGGTGGGCACTCGTTCCCTGGCCTGTCGGTCGCAGACGACGCGTTGATGATCGACCTCTCGCAACTGAAGGGCGTGCGCGTCGATCCCGAGACGCGCATCGCGCGCGTACAGGCCGGTGTTCTGCTGGGCGAGCTAGATCGGGAGACGCAGGCATTCGGGCTCGCAGTGCCGTCCGGGATCGTCACGCATACCGGGGTCGCGGGCCTGACGCTTGGGGGCGGGATCGGCTGGATAATGCGCAAGCACGGCCTCTCGGTCGACCAGCTCGTTTCGGTGGATCTCGTGACCGCCGACGGAGAGTTCCTCAGGGCGAGCGCCGACGAGAACGCAGATCTCTTCTGGGGGCTGCGCGGCGGCGGCGGCAACTTCGGGATCGTCACGGAGTTCGAGTTCCGCTGCGTGCCGCTCGGAACGCAGGTCCTGGCCGGTCCCATCTTCTGGCCGATGGAGCAGTCGAGCGAAGTGCTGCGCTTCTATCGCGACTGGGTCGCGGAGGCGCCCGACGAATTGATGACGATCGTCGTCCACCGCAAAGCCCCCCCGCTGCCGTTCGTCCCCGTAGAGTTGCACGGGAAGCTGGTCGTGATGGTCATCTGCTGCTGGGTCGGCGACCTGGAGCGCGGCGAGAAGTTCATCCGCCCACTCCGGGAGTTCGGCTCCCCGGTCGCCGACGTCTGCCTGCCGAAGCCGTACCTGACCCACCAGGCGATGCTCGATCCGAGCTTCGTACCCGGTCGTTGGTACTACTTCAAGAGCTGCGACGTCGCCGAGCTGACGGACGAGATCATCGACCTCACCGTCGAGCATTCGCTGCAGATCGACTCTCCGCTGACGTCGTTCCCCATCTGGCAGATGGGTGGCGCGGTCGGGCGGGTGGGAGACGACGAGACCGCGTTCAACGGCCGCACCGCGGGATTCACCTACAACATCGGTGCGAGCACGGAGACGAGCGAGGGCTTCGACGAGGAACGCGAGTGGGTCCGGCGCTTCTGGTCTGCCCTGGAGCCGTGGCACGAAGGCGTGTACGTGAACTTCCTGGGTGACGAGGGCACCGAGCGGATTCGCGACTCCTACGGACCGAGGAAGTACGACCGGTTGCGAGCCCTCAAGCAGAAGTACGACCCGGACAACTTCTTCCGGATCAACCAGAACATCTCGCCGAGCGGCTCGTAGCCGGCACAAGCCTCAGCCGGGCCGTGCGGCTCCGTTCCTGACGATTCTTGCCTCGATCATCCTCGATCGAGGGTTCGTGCCCGCACCGCCTTCGCCGATGCGAACGGCAGTACAACGCCGACCGGGGACCGCCGCAAGCTCATCCCCGGTCGACGAGCCGCCGCAACCAAGAGGAGTGCCGCCTTGCACAGCGCCCATCATCGGAGCGTCACCGTCGTCACGGTGCTGACTCTGATCTTCACCCCGATGCTCCGGCATCACCACTGGTTCAACTTCCTGACCGGAAAGACGATCGAGACGAAGATCGTCAAGTGCGAACGGTCGCAGCCGTGCCCGGCCAGGAAGCTCGTCATCAACAAGATCGTGCTCCCGCGCCAGCCGTAGCGTGTCGCACATCGCCCTGATCCTCGCGATCTTCCTGGTCGCATTCGAGTTCCAGAACCTGCTCTCCTGGTGGGGAGGACGCACGATCGGGCCGGGCGACGGCTCGTCCGCCGATTACACGATCGTCGTCCCGCTCTTCGGGCACCCGCGCTACTTCGACCGGCGCGCCGAGCTCTTGCGCTACCAGCAGAACGTGCTGGTGGCGCTCGAGGTCAGCGCGCCGGTCATGATCGCCTTCGCCGACCAGCTCGAAGCCGAGGGCTGGCGCGTCAGCCGGCTCCACATCGAGAACCCGAACCCGGCGTCGCTGCTCAAGGCCGCCCTCCCGGCGGTCACGACGACCTACACGTTCCGGCTCGACGCCGACACTTCCGTCGGGGACGACATCCCCGCCGCCGTTGCCGCCGCCCAGGCGGCGGGGGCGGACGTCTGCTCGATCAAGTGCGCGGTCGCCAACAGCCACAACGTGGTCACGAAGCTGCAGGCGCTTGAGTACCGGATGGCGATGCTGTGCCGTCATTTTCGCCCCTGGCTCACCTCCGGTGCCTGCTTCCTCGCCCGCACCGACGCGCTTCACGCGATCATGGCGCACCATTCGCTGTGGACTCCGGGCGAGGACATCGAGACGGGGCGCACCGCCCTGGCCCTCCGGATGCGGATCCGGCACCTCGACATCGTGGTCGAGACCGACGCGCCGGACTCATGGCGAGCGCTGGTCCGCCAACGACGGCTGTGGTGGGCCGGCACCTTCCGTCACTGGTGGATCAACATGGACCGGAACCTGCTGCACCTGCCCGTTCTGACGAGCTATTACGTCGCCGCGATCTGGGTCTCGGTCTACTTCAAGTGGTGGACGATGCTCGACCCGCAGCAAATGCTCCGGACGATGCCGCTGATCATCATCGCCTACATCTTCGTGACCGCGGTCTCGAACCTCCAGGTGCTCTCGCCCTGGATGCTCGTCTTCCCGATCTACTCACTCCTCCAGGTGCTGGTGATGCCCCCGATCGGGGCGGTCTACTACGTCATCCTCGCGCGACGCCGACGCAAGCTCGGACGTTATCGCTTCGGTTACCGGCGGCGGCGCCCGACCCTGCCGGCGGCCGACGTCCCCGCGGCAGCCGCCTGACGACTACTCCCCGCCGGCGTCCGCGAGCGCGCGGTCGGCGATCTCGTTCACGACCGTCGGATCGGCGAGCGTCGTCGTGTCGCCGAGCGGGCGGTTCTCGGCCACGTCGCGCAAGAGGCGCCGCATGATCTTGCCGCTGCGCGTCTTCGGCAGCTCAGGGGTGAAGACGATGTTCGCGGGCTTCGCGATCGCGCCGATCTTGCCCGCGACGTGGCTCCGCAGCTCCTCGAGCATCTCGAGCGAGCCCTCGTCGCCGCCCTTCAGAGTCACGTAGGCGACGATCGCCTGCCCGGTGAGCGAGTCCGCACGCCCGCACACCGCGGCCTCGGCAACACGCGAGTGATCGACGAGCGCCGACTCGACCTCGATCGTCGAGATCCTGTGCCCGGAGACGTTCATCACGTCGTCGACCCGGCCGAGCAGCCAGAAGTCGCCGTCCTCGTCGATCCGGGCCCCGTCGCCCGCGAAGTAGACGCCTGGGTACTTCGACCAATACGTCTCGCGGAAGCGCGCGTCGTCACCGAAGATCCCGCGCGTCATCGCCGGCCACGGCCGCTTGAGCACGAGATAGCCGCCGCCGCCCGGTCCGACCTCCTCGCCGGCCTCGTTGAAGACCCCGACATCGACTCCGGGGAAGGGCTTCGTCGCCGAGCCCGGCTTCGTCGTCGTCACGCCCGGCAGCGGAGTGATCAACGCCATCCCCGTCTCGGTCTGCCACCAGGTGTCGACGACCGGACAGCGGTCGCCGCCGATGTGCTCGCGGTACCACATCCACGCCTCAGGATTGATCGGCTCCCCGACCGTCCCGAGCAGCCGCAGCGAGGAGAGATCGTGCCCCTGCGCGTGCTCCGGCCCCCACTTCATGTGGGCGCGGATCGCGGTCGGCGCGGTGTAGAGGATCGTGACGCCGTAGCGCTCCACGATCCCCCACCAGCGGTCCTTGTCCGGAAAGTCGGGCGTGCCCTCGTAGAGAATGGACGTCGTCCCGTTGCAGAGTGGCCCGTAGACGATGTAGCTGTGGCCGGTGATCCAACCGATGTCGGCCGCGCACCAGTAGACGTCCGCCTCCGGCTTCAGGTCGAAGATGTAGCGGTGGGTCGTCGCGACGCCGACGAGGTAGCCGGCGGTCGTGTGCGCGATCCCCTTCGGCTTCGCGGTCGTCCCGGACGTGTACATCAGGAAGAGGAGATCCTCGGCGTCCATCGGCTCGGGCGAGCAGGAGGCGGGGTCGTCGGAGACGTCGAGCTCGTGTAGCCAGGCGTCGCGGCCCGCCTGCATCGGCACGTCATTCCCGGTGCGACGGACGACGAGCGAGCACCGGAGCTTCGGCGCCGCCGCCATCGCCTCGTCCGCCGTGCGCTTGAGCGGGACCGTGGCGCCTCGCCGCCAGGCCTCGTCCTGGGTCACCAGCACCTCGCAGCCCATATCGACCATCCGGCCCGAGAGCGAGTCGGCCGAGAAGCCGCCGAAGACGACCGTGTGGGGCGCGCCGAGCCGCGTGCAGGCGAGCATCGCGATCGCGAGCTCCGGGATCATCCCCATGTAGATCGCGACCGGCGTTCCCTTCTCGACCCCGAGCTCCCTGAGCGCGTTCGCGAAGCGGACGACCTCGCGCTGGAGCTCGGCGTAGGTGATCGTGCGTCGCTCGCCGGGCTCGCCCTCCCAGTGGTAGGCGACGCGGTCGCCGAGCCCGTTCTCGACGTGCCGGTCGACGCAGTTGTAGGAGACGTTGAGCGCCCCGCCGAGATACCACGTGGCGTACGGCAGCTCCCACTCGTAGAGCTTCGTGAACGGCTCTGACCATGAGACCCGCTCGCGGCCCTCGCTCTCCCAGAATTCATCGAAGTCGCGCTCGTAGATCTCAGGCTGGGCGTTCGCCTGGGCGGCGAAGTCGGAAGGCGGTGGGTAGCGCCGCTCCTCGACGAAGTGTGTCTCGATCGAGCTTTCGCTCACAGCTCGAGGTCGTACGGGAAGCTCGTCAGCACCTCGGCGCCGTCCTCGGTCACGAGCACCAGATCCTCGAGCCGGACGCCGCCGAAGCCGTGCCGGTAGAGCCCTGGCTCGATCGCGATCACGTCGCCGGCGACGAGCGCTCCGCCGGTTCGGCCGATCCCGGGCTGCTCGTGCACCTCAAGGCCGACGCCGTGCCCCGTGCCGTGGTAGTAGCCGTCTCGCAGGACCTCGCCCGGTGTCTTGTGGAGCTGCGTCTTCTGGCCGTTCGCGTGGAAGAACTCGCAGACCTGCCGGTGGATCTCCTTGCCCTCGACGCGCGGCCGGACTGCGGCGATGGCGACGTCGAGCGCCTCTCGCGAGAGCCGGTGGTACTCCCTGATCTCGTCGGAGGTCTCGCCTACGGCGATCGTCCGCGTGAAATCCGTGTAACAGCCGGTCTCGCGGTCGCGCGGGTAGAGATCGAAGAGGACGACGTCGCTCGCCGCGATCTGGCCCGAGCCGGGATCGTGGCCGACCGCGGTCTGGGCGCCGTGCGAGACGATGAACTCGTCGCCGACGGCCCCGTGCTCGCCGAAGACCTGCTCGAGCTCGGCCCTGATCCGCTCGCAGGTGAGCGGCTTCCCGTCGAGCGTGAGGGCACCATTCGAGCGTTCGGCATCGCGGAGGAGCTCGATCGCACGGGTCATCCCCGCCTCGACCGCTCGGCAGGCGCGACGGATCCCCTCGAGCTCGGTCTCGTTCTTGACCCGCCGCCGGTCGTCGAAGAAGGGCTGGTCGACACGGAGCTCGACTCCGGCCGCGCGGAGCGCCTCGACGTGACCGAGCGGAAAGGTGAGCGGGACTACGACGTCGCGGACGCCGAGCTTGCCAGCGGCACTGGCCCAAATCGCCGTCCAGAGCTCGTGCGAGGGCAGTCCGCTGGCGACGATCGCGTCGTAATCGAACTCCTCGAGCGTGTGCGCCTCGAGGTCGCCGCCGAGCTCCTCGACCCGGCTCAGCTCGAGCACGCTGACCGCGACGTGGCGGCGGCCGTCCACCTCCGCGTAGAGGAACGGATCGCCGATCGAGAGCGGCACCTCGTGGCGCAGCTCCGGGGAGCGCACAGAGTCGCCGATGATCAGGACGTCGGGCATCGGCCGCGATCCTAACGGCTAGCTTGCGGACGATGAACGATGCTCTCACCGAGCTGAAGCTGCGCCTGGCCCAGATCCACGATCTCGAGAAGACGCTGAGCGTGCTGAGCTGGGATCAGCGGACGACGATGCCGCCGCTGGGCGCGCCCGCGCGCGCGGAGGCGCTCGCGACGCTGGGCGGGATCGTGCACGAGCGGTTCATCGACGACGAGCTCGGGCGGCTGCTCGAGAGCGCCGAGCCGCTCGCTGCGCAGCTCGAGTACGACTCGGACGATGCGAGCCTGCTGCGAGTCGTCCGGCGCGATTGGGACAAGGCGCGCCGCGTTCCTGCCGAGCTCGCCGCAGCATGGCTGCGGGAGGGGGCGAAGGCGCAGGCGGCGTGGCTCGAGGCGCGCGCTGCATCGGACTTCGCGCTTTTCCTGCCGGCGTTCCGGCGCGTGCACGAGGTCGCGCTCCGGTGGGCGGAGTGCCAGGAGGCGGGCGACTCGCCCTACGACGCCTTCCTCGACGAGTACGAGCCGGGGATGAAGACAGCCGAGGTGAAAGCGGTCTTCGACGTGCTTCGTCCGGAGCTCACGGCGATCGTGCGCGAGGCCGGCGAGCCGGCAGACGACTCGTTCCTCGACGGCGACTATCCGGTCGCCGCTCAGCGGGAGTTCCTGGAAGACGTCCTGACGCGGTTCGGATTCGAGGAGGGCGCCTGGCGGCTCGATCCGACGGTGCATCCGTTCGCGACTTCGCTCTCGCGCACGGACATCCGGATGACGACGCGCTACCGGCCCGACAACCTGCGCGCGATCTGGGCGGCGATGCACGAAGGCGGGCACGGCCTCACCTATCAAGGCTGTGACCCCGCGCTCGACCGGACGCCGCTCGCGGGCAGCGCCTCGCTCGGGCTCGGCGAGTCGCAAAGCAGGATCTGGGAGAACCTCGTCGGGCGCTCACTCCCGTTCTGGCGGCGCTTCTATCCGGAGCTGCAGCGGCGTTTTCCGAGGCTCGCCGACGTCGACCTGGAGAGATTCCACCGCGGGATCAACCGCGTCGCGCCCGGGCTGATCCGCGTAGACGCCGACGAGGTCACCTACTCGCTCCACATCATTCTCCGCTTCGAGCTCGAGCAGCGACTGGTGGACGGCTCGCTCGCGCTGGAGGATCTGCCGGAGGCCTGGAATGCAGGAATGCGGGACTTCCTCGGCATCGAGGTGCCCGACGACGCGCGAGGCGTCCTCCAGGACGTGCACTGGTCGCGTGCCGCGTACGGCTACTTCCCGACCTATGCGCTCGGGAACGCGATCTCAGTGCAGATCTGGCGGCACGTCGAGCGTTCGATCCCAGACCTCGACGGGCAGGTCGAGGCGGGCGAGTTCGCCGAGCTCTACGGCTGGCTCCGCGACCGGCTCTACCGCCATGGGCGCAAGTTCACGCCGCTCGAGACGCTCGAGCGCGCGATCGGCGAGACGGCGATCGACCCGCAGCCCTACCTCGCCTACCTCCGGGCGAAGCTCGGCGCTGCAGCCGCCTGAGTCGTACCTACCGGACGAGTCCATTCCGGCCACGTCCAGGGGCTGGCCCCTGACGTGCGCGGAATCGACAGGCCCTGCCGGAACACGTCCGGGGTCAAAGCCCGGACGTGGCTCGAAAGGGCAGTCCGAATCGCAACACTTCAGCAACTCTTTCTGCACAGGCCGCTGTCCGTAGACTCAAGAGCCTGATGGAGGACGTGCTCGCCCGCTCGCAATCGCTCCTAGAGAGCTTCGAGGCGGTGGTGCGCGCGGAGCTGCCGACGGCCGTCGAGATCTTCGACGCGCACGTCCACCTCGGCACCGATATCGACGGGATGACGGGCGACCTGGACGGCCTGCTGCGGATCCAGGAGCGCGCCGGAATCTCGCGCTCGTTCATGTTCTGCCTGGACGAGCCCGACCGCCATCCGAGCTTCCAGGCCCCGAACGACCGCACGCTCGACTTCGCGTCGCGCTCCGGCGGCGCGCTCGTCCCCTTCGTCCGGCTCGACCTCGGCGAGAGCCCGATCGAGGAGGCGACCCGCTGCCTCGACCTCGGCGCGCGCGGGATCAAGCTCCACCCACGCGCCCAGAAGTTCCTCCTCGACGACGACCGCCTCGCGCCCGTCTTCGAGCTGGCAGCGGAACGGCGAGTGCCGATCCTGATCCACGGCGGTCGTGGGCTGCCGCCGATCGCCGCCGCGCTCGCGCGGTTGATGGACGCCTACGAGCCGCAGCTGATCGTCGCGCACGCGGGAATCGCCGACCTCGCCGCGCTCGCCCGTCACTTCTCGGGCCGGCCCGGCGTCTTCTTCGATACCTCCGTCTGGAGCGCGCTCGACATCCTCGACCTCTACCGGCTCGTCGCGCCGGAGCAGGTTCTCTACGCCTCCGACTATCCCTACGGCCAGCAGCCGGCATCGCTCCTGATCGCGCTGCGCACGGCGCGCCTGGCCGGCCTCGACGACGGGCAGCTACGCGCGATGCTCGGCGGCAGCGCGACGAGGATCGCGAACGCGGAAGCAGCACTTCCACTCACGGCTCCACGCGGGCCGGCCGAGATCTCGACCCCGATCACGTTCGCGAGGATCCACCAGTACCTCTCGATGGCGACTCCGCTCCTCTGGATGCGCCAGGCGGACACGATCGGCGTGCTCGGCCTGGCCCTGAACGCCTGCGACGAGCGCTCGAACGGGCATCGGGACGCGACCGAGCGGATCCGGGAGCTGCTGCTCGTCGCCCGCGACCTCTGGCGCGTGCTGCCCGAAGCCGAGGATGCGGACAAGGCCCGCACCGCGCGCACCGCGTTTCGCCTCCTCCACCTCGCGAACGTCCTGGCGGTGACGTCTTCTGCCTGAGCTCCTCGTCAACGGCCACCGCTACGAAGTCGACCCGGCGGTCGGCCGCTCGCTGGCGGACGTCCTCCGCGACGACCTCGGCCTGACGGGGACGAAGATCGCTTGCGACGAGGGCCACTGCGGAGCTTGCACCGTCCAGCTCGATGGCGTGCCCGTGCTCTCGTGCATAACGCTCGTTCATACGGTCGGCGGACGCGTGGTGACGACCATCGAGGGGCTGCGCGAGCATCCGCTCGTGCATGCGTTCGTGCGCGCCGACGCGCTTCAGTGCGGCTTCTGCACACCCGGTCAGATCGTCTCGGCGG
>JBPCJB010000263.1:0-7383 GCA_051005735.1 Gaiellaceae bacterium
TCGAGCTCCGGGCTCGAGACACGCTGCCGGCGATGCTCCTCTTCGTCGTCTCGACCCTCGTCGTCTTCCACTTCGCGCTGCCCGAGGGCGCGGACGAGGTCGCTGCGCAGGGTCTGCTCTGGGTCGCGCTCGTCTTCACGGCGCTACTCGGGCTCGGCCGGGCCTGGGCGCCGGAGCGCGAGAGCGGCGCACTCGAAGGGCTCGTGCTCGCTCCCTGCGATCGGAGCGCGATCTGGCTCGGGAAGGCGGCTGCCGTCTTCGCCTTCCTCTCGGCCGTCGAGCTCGTTGCGCTGCCTGCGTTCGCCCTCTTCTTCGGCTCCGTCGATGCGGCAACGGTGGCCGGCGTCGTCCTCGCGAGCATCGGCATCTGCGCGGTCGGCACGCTGCTCGCCGCGATGGCCGCCGCGAGCAGGACGCGCGAGCTCGTGCTGCCGCTGCTCTTCCTGCCGCTTGCGATCCCGCTCGTCGTCGGCGGAGTCGGCGCGAGCGTCTCGCCAGAGCCCGCCCGTTATCTGGCCTTTCTCGCCCTGTACGACGCGATCTTCTCGATACTGTGCTGGGCGTCCTTTGAGTACGTCGTCTCCGAATAGCTCCACCTCGAAGAGCGCAGTCCCGGCGCTCGCCACGCTTGCGGCGGCACTCGTCGGGATCGCGATCGCGTTTGCGTTCTTCGTCGCCCCCGAGGACGCGGACCAGGGGATCTCGCAGCGGATCTTCTACTTCCACGTCCCGATCGCGCTGACCGCCTATGCCTGCTTCGGCTGGGGTGCCGTCAAGGGGCTGCTCCTCCTCTGGCGCAAGGAGGAGCGCTACGACCTCGAGAGCTACGTCGCGATCCACCAGGGCACGATCTTCGGCTCGCTCACGCTCCTGACCGGCTCGATCTGGGCGAAGGCGTCGTGGGGGCATTGGTGGCTCTGGAGCGAGAACCAGCTCGTTCTCTTCCTGGTGCTCTTCCTCTTCTACTCGGCCTACTTCATGCTCCGCTTCTCGATCGAAGAGGGACCGCGGCGCGCCAACATCTCGGCGGTCTACGCGCTCTTCGGCGTCGTCCTGATCCCGGTGAGCTTCCTCGCGATCCGGCTCGCCGAGAACATCATCCACCCGACCGTGTTCACCCGCGACGGGCCGCAGATGAGCGGGGTCATGTTCCTCACCTTCTGCATCGCCTGGCTCGCGATGTCCGTGCTCGCCTACACGCTCTACCGGCTCGAGCTCCTTGGCAAGCGGCTCGACTCGAACCTGCGTGAGCTGCGGGAGGCGCTTTCATGAGCGTCCGGCCGAAGGTCGGACCATGAGCCAGGGCGAGTACGTCGCCGCGGCGTACGGCGTCGTCTTCGTCGCCCTTCTCGTCTACGTGGCGATCATCGCAGCGAAGCTCGCACGGCTGGAGCGAGAGACGGCGGAGCTCGCCGAGCTCGCGCGAGCCCGGCACGCCGATGTCTGAGCTGCTCGTCGTCCCGGCTCTGCTTGCGTACGGCGAAGCGGCGTTCGCCTACGCGGGCGAGTTGCGGGGGCCTGGGCTCGCCGGTCGACTCGCGACATGGGGTGTCAGGATCGGCTGGCTCGCCCAGACCGCCCTCCTCGTCGGGCAGGCGACCTCGGCGGACGGCTTCCCGTGGGGCACGTGGGCCGGCTCGCTCAACCTCTTCGTCTGGCTTGTCGTCGGCGCCTACCTGATCTGGGGTTGCCGGCCGCGTTACCGCCTGCTCGGTCTCGCCGTCATGCCCGTTGCGGCTTTCTTGCTCGCGCTCGCCTGGGTTGGCGGGGGTACCGGGCTCGAGCAGGGCGACGATTCCGGCGTCGTTCTCGCGATCCACGTCGGCCTCATGCTCGCCGGCTTCGCCAGCCTGACGCTCTCGGCAGGCATGGCGGGGCTCTATGTCTGGCAGGAGCGACGGCTGAAGCGTCATTCCCGCCGCGTTCTGCGCGTGCGCGTGCCGCCGCTCGACGCGCTCGACCGGCTCGCGGCTCGCGGCGTCTTGGCGGGGCTCGGCCTGCTCGCGCTCGGAATCGGGGCCGGCGCCTCGCGCTTCGAGCGGGGTGACCTCGATGCGGCGATGGTCGTGACGCTCGCGATCCTCGCGGTCTACGTGACGCTCCTGATCCTCCGCCACGAAGGCTGGCGCGGTCGCCGCGCAGCGTTGCTCAACCTCTGCGGCTTCGCGCTCGTCGCCATCGTCCTGCCGCTGACCCATTTCGCCCAATGACGAGGCTCACTCTCGTCGGTGTCTCGCATCACCGGGCTCCGATCGAGCTCCGTGAGCGCGTCGCGCTCGACCCCGAGGCCGCTTCGGAGCTTGCCGCGCGACTCGGGCAGGAAGCCGTCGTGCTCTCGACGTGCAACCGCACCGAGCTCTACCTCGCCCGCGCGGATGACGCGGAAGGCCTCGCGGTCGCGACGCTCAGCGACCTCGCCGGCGACCGTGCCGAGGAGCTCAGCGCCGTCCTCTACCGACTGGGTGACGAGGCCGCCGCGCTCCATCTCTTCCGCGTCGCCGCCGGGCTCGACTCGCTCGTCCCGGGCGAGGGCGAGATCCTCGGCCAGGTCCGGGGCGCCTTCGAGGCCGGCTCGACCGGAGCGTTCCTCGACCGGCTCTTCCGCCAGGCGCTGCACGCGGGCCGTCGCGTCCGGGTCGAGACGTCGATCGGCGAGAGCCCCGCTTCTGTGCCCGCGGCGGGCGCCGCGCTCGCCCAGCAGGTCTTCGAGAACCTCTCCGGCAAGCGGATTCTCCTCCTCGGCGCGGGCAAGATGAGCGAGCTGACGGCGCGCAACCTCGTCTCCCGTGGCGCGCGGATCGGGGCCGTCGCGAACCGGACGCTCGAGCACGCGCGGGCGCTCGCCGACTCGTTCGGAGCTCGCGCGCTCGGCCTGGACGAGCTCGTCGAGGAGCTCGCGCTCGCGGACGTGGTCGTCGCCTCGACGAGCTCGTCCGAGCCGATCCTGCGCAAGGCCGATGTCGCCACGGCTCTTCGCTCGCGGAGGGGTCGACCGCTGCTACTCGTCGACCTCGCGGTCCCGCGCGACCTCGATCCGGCCATCAACGAGCTCGAGAACTGCTTCCTCTATGACGTCGACGACCTCGAGGCCGTCGTAGCCGAGACGATCACCGGCCGGCGCAGCGAGGCCGCCCGCGCCGAGCAGCTCGTGGCGAGCGAAGGCGAGCGCTTCCGGCGCTGGCAGGCCTCGCTCGACGTCGTCCCGACGATCGCCTCGTTGCGCGCGCTCGTGGAGGAGATTCGCGACCGCGAGCTCGAGCGGGCCGGCGCCAGGCTCTCCGAGACCGAGCGGAAGCACGTCGAGTCGGTCACCTCCCAGATCGTCGCGAAGCTGCTCCATCTGCCCACGATCCGGATA
This sequence comes from Gaiellaceae bacterium, assembly GCA_051005735.1. Taxonomy (GTDB): domain Bacteria; phylum Actinomycetota; class Thermoleophilia; order Gaiellales; family Gaiellaceae; genus Gaiellasilicea. Next base: position 3,359 of record JBPCJB010000263.1, read on the forward strand.
AAGGAGGCCGCCGCGGCGGCCGATGGGGTGGTCTATGCTGACGTCGTGCGGCACCTATTCGGTCTGGGGGAGGAGGAGTGGCGGGTATGAAGACTCGATTCCTCGCCGGCCGCCCGCTGCCGCTGCAAGCTCCGACTGCGTTCGTCCGGATCAGGCCCACCACACGGGCGTGTGGCGAGTCGAGGTCACATTCGGCCTTGACGGGCACACGGCGGCGCTGTGCTCATCCGCGTCGGCTCCCGCGGCAGTAGGCTCGCGCTCACCCAGGCCGAGCGCGCCGCAGAGGCGCTGCGTCGGCCGCAGGGTGGAGGACGCAGGATCGAGATCGCGCTCGTCCCGATCACAACCGCCGGTGATCGCGACCGGACGAAGCCGTTCGGGCAGATCGGCGAGCGCGGCGTCTTCGTCAAGGAGCTCGAGGAGGCGCTGCTCTCCGGGAAGATCGACGTCGCGGTGCACTCGGCGAAGGACATGACCTCGACGGACACGGAGGGTCTGGCCGTCGGCGCCTATCCGCCGCGGGACGATCCGCGCGACGCGCTGTGCGGCGCCTCCGAGCTTCGGCCCGGGCTGCGGATCGGGACGGCCTCGGTGCGCCGGCGGGCCCAGCTCCTCTCGCTCGAGCCGACGCTCTCGATCGAGCCGCTGCGCGGCAACATCGACACGCGCCTGCGCAAGCGGGGCGAGCGCGGCCTCGATGCCGTGATGCTTGCCGCTTGCGGACTCGATCGGCTCGGGCTCGGACGGGAGATCGGCCATCGCTTCGACGTCGAGCAGCTGGTGCCGGAAGCCGGTCAGGGAGCGCTCGCGCTGCAGGTACGGGCCGGCGAGGAGCAGCTCGTGGCACTGGCGGACGACCCGGAGACTCGGCGGCGTGTCGAGGCCGAGCGGCGTTGCGTGGCGCTCGTCGGCGGTGGCTGTCTCGCGCCGGTGGCGGCGCATCACGACGGCGTGGCGCTCACTGCGCTCGTGGCCGACGAGGACGGCGCCTGGATCGAGCGTCGCGCCGGCGACGACGCCGAGGCGGTAGCCGCTGAGCTGCTCGCTTCCGTGCGGTGAGGGTTCTCGTTACGCGGCCTCTCGGTCAGGAGTCCGAACTCGTCCGCCGGCTCGAGGCGGTGGGCCACAAGCCGATTGTCTGCCCGTTGATCGAGCTCGAGTTGCTCGGCAACGAGCCGATCGACGTCTCCGGCTACGACTGGGTCGTCGTCACGAGCGTCAACGGCGCGCGCGAGCTCCGGCGGCGGCTGCGTGGAACTCCCGCACGCGTAGCGGCGATCGGAGCGGCGACGGCGGCTGCGTTCGGCGGCGCCGATCTGGTTCCCGCGGTCTCGACTCAGGAAGGCCTGCTCGCGGAGCTACCTCGCCCGGCCGGGCGTGTCCTCTTCGCCGGCGCGGAGGACGCGCGCCCGTTCCTCGCCGACGAGCTCGGCGCGGACGTTGTTCCGCTCTACCGGACTCACGAGCTCGTCCCTGACGACATCCCCGAGGCTGACATCGTCGTCCTGGCCTCCGCATCGGCGGCGCGAGCACTCGGCCGGGTCGGTGCCGCGATCCCGGCAGTCTCGATCGGCCCGGAGACGACGACCGCCGCTCGCTCAGCCGGGGTCGAGATCGTGGCCGAGGCGGCAACGCACGACCTCGACGGCCTCGTCGCCGCGATCATGTCGGCGGCGCGTTAACCTCAGCTCGTGTTCGTCACGTTCCTGAGCGACTTCGGGCTTCAGGACGACTTCGTCGGCACCTGTCACGGCGTGATCAAGCGGCTTGCGCCGGAGACGGAGATCATCGACATCACCCACGGGATCCCGCGGCTGCAGATCCTCCAGGGCGCGCTCGTGCTTGCGAACACGGTTCCGTACATGCCGGTCGGCGTTCATCTCGCGGTTGTCGATCCAGGCGTCGGCAGCCAGCGCCGGGCGCTGGCGCTCCGAGACGTGGATGGACGGCTCTACGTCGGGCCGGACAACGGCCTGCTGATTCCGGCCGCCGAGCGCGCCGGGATCGCCGCGGCGCACGAGCTGGCCAACCCGGAGTACGCGCTCGACTCGGTCTCGCGCACGTTTCACGGGCGAGACCTCTTCGCGCCGGCAGCTGCCCATCTCTCCCGCGGCGTGCCGCTCGAGGAGCTGGGCCCGCCTCTCCCGGCCGACGCCCTCGTTCGACTCGACCTGCCCGAGCCGGACGTCGGCCAGACGCGGGTCGGCGCGACGGTGTTGTACGTCGACAGCTTCGGAAACATCGCGCTGAACCTGACCCGCGAGCACGCGACCGGAGTCGGGATCGTCCCTGGGACGCAGATCGAGCTCGAGCTCGGCGGCGAGCGCGTCTACGCCGTTGCCGCGCGGACGTTCGCGGATGCCAGACCGGGCGACATCATCCTTTACGAGGACAGCTACCGGAACATGTCGGTTGCGATCAGTGGGGGTAGCGCGGCCGAGATGCTTCACGCCCGGGCCGGCCAGTCGCTGCGGATCAACGTCACCCAGCCGTAGGAAGTTGCGAACCGCGCGCTCGTCTGTCAGGCTCCGGCCCACAGGGCGTTCGCGGCACGGTATCACCGGCCCGGACGTCCTTTTTTCCGCCCGGGCCGGTCGCGCGCCTAGATCCAGTCGAAGGTCTCCTGCAGGATGGGCACGAGGAAGTAGAGGAGGAAAGCCGCCGAGGCGATCCACATGAACGGGTGGATGTCCCGGAGCCGGCCTTGCGCCGTTCGCACGGTGACGTAGGTGAGGAAGCCGATCCCGATCCCGTCTGTGATCGAGAACGTGAAGGGCATGATCATGATCGTCAGCGCCGCGGCGAGGCCGATCCCGAGGTCGCTGAAGTCGATCCCCGCGAGCTTGCGGCGCCGGTCGGGATCGAGGCCGCGCTCCTCGTCCTCCGCCCGCTCCTCCATCTCCGTCAGCGCCGACATCATCAGGAAGCCGACGATGATCAGCGCCGGTGCTGTCGCCTGCGGCGGCACCATCCCGATGATCGGGGCGAAGAACATGAACGGGAAGAAGAGGGCGCCGCACACGACGGCGACCCAGCCCGTCCTCCCGCCTACGCCCACGCCGGAGGCCGACTCGATGTACGTCGTCGCCGACGAGGTCGACGCCGCCCCGCCGGCCACAGCCGCGAGCGAGTCGACGAGCAGCGGCTTGCGGATCTCCGGGAGCCGGCCGTCCGCATCGAGGTATCCGGCCGGCTTCCCGACGCCGACGAGCGTGCCCATCGTGTCGAAGAAGTCGGCCAGGAAGAGCGAGAACGCCCACACGACCGCCGAGATGAACGCGAGCTCGGTGAACGCATCGAAGTTGAAGTTGCCGAGCAGCGCGAGATCGGGCGTCTCGTAGACGTCTCCCGGCCAGCTCGCTCCCGCGACGAACCCGGCGTCGTTGCCCGCAGCCTCGTTGATCGCGGTGGCGAGGATCGTGGTCAGGACGATCCCGATCAGGAGGTCGCCCCGAACGCCGCGGGCGCGCAGGGCGATCGTCACGATCAGGCCGAAGAAGGTGACGAAGAGCGGCCACGTCGTCAGCGGCGCGAGATCGACGACGGTGCCGGTCCCGCGGACGACGATCCCCGAGTTGACGAGGCCGATGAACGCGATGAAGAGGCCGATCCCGATCGCGATCGCCTTCTTCAGGTCGAGCGGGATCGCGTCCATGATCTTCTCGCGCGTTCCCGTTAGGACGAGGATCGTGACCGCGATCCCCTCGACCACGACGAGCCCCATCGCCGCGGGGAACGAGAGACCCTCGCCGGCGACGAGGCTGAAGGCGACGACCGCGTTCAGGCCGAGTCCCGGTGCGATCGCGTAGGCCCGGTCCGTGTAGAGGCCCATCAGGATCGTCATCACTCCGGCGACGAGGCAGGTCGCCGCGAGCACCTGGTTGAACGGCAGCCCGATCGCCTCGAGGCCCTCGATCCCGGCGAAGCTGAGGATCTGCGGGTTCACGAAGATGATGTACGACATGACGATGAAGGTCGTCACGCCGGCCATCGTGTCGCGGCCGATCGTGGTGCCGTTCGCCGCG
>JBPCJB010000264.1:0-15504 GCA_051005735.1 Gaiellaceae bacterium
CAATCCGGCGCCGAGCGGCGAGTAGCCCTGCACGGTCTGGAAGAACTGCGAGAGCAGGAAGATCGAGCCGAACATCCCGAAGAACATGAAGAGCGACGCGACGTTCGCGAGCGCGAACGCCGGCTTGCGGAAGAAGCGCATCGGCAGCATCGGCGCCGCCGTCCGCAGCTCCCAGGCGACGAACGCGGCCACGAGCAACCCGCCGACCGCGAGCGAGCCGACGATCTCGGGGCTCGCCCAGCCCTGGCCGTTGCCGCGGATCAGGCCCCAGACGATTCCGAAGAGCCCGGCGCTCGCGAGCCCGAGGCCGGGCAGGTCGAGCCTGCCGCCCGGCCCATGCGTCTCCTGCAGCCGCGAGAGCGCGAGCGGGATCAGGAGGAGGCCGATCGGGACATTGAGCCAGAAGATCCACTGCCACGAGAGCCCCTGCACGACCGCGCCGCCGACCACGGGTCCGAACGCGACCGCGAGGCCGCTGATCCCACCCCACGCGCCGAGTGCGAGCCCGCGCTTCTCCTTCGGCACCGCCGCGCTCAGGATCGTCAGCGTCAGCGGCATCACGATCGCGCCGCCGAGGCCCTGTAGCGCACGGGCGAGATTTAGCGCCTCGACCGTCGGGGCCAGCGCCGCCGCAACAGAGCCGAGCGTGAAGACGCCGACCCCGATCGCGAAGACGCGCCGGCGGCCGAAGCGGTCGCCGAGCGCCGCGCCGGTCAGGAGGAGCACCGCGAACGTGAGCGTATAGGCGTTCACCGTCCACTCGAGGCTCTCGAGCGAGGCGTCGAGATCCCGGCGGATCACGGGAATCGCCGTCGTCACGACGAGGTTGTCCAGCGTCACCATGAAGAGCGCGATCGAGGTGATCGCGAATGTCCAGAGCGTCTGCGTGCGAGCTGCCATCTCAACTCCCTCCGGTAAAGTAAGCAGTTACTTCCATCAGATTCGAAAAAAAGAGACCGCGCAGTACGGCTATCCCTACTCTTCGTCCTTGCAGCCGGCGATCAGCCGGTTGCCCCAGTCGGTGGGATCCTCGAAGAGCTGCATCGCGCTCACCGCGTTCAGCAGCATCCCCTTCGCGATGAAGGCGCTCACGACGTCGGGCGGCTCGCCCGAGACCCGCTCGATCAACTCGACGAGATCGCGCCAGACGCGACGCACCGACGTGCGGACCTCGAGGTCGTCGCACGCGGCGAAGCACTGGAGCATCAGCTGGAGCCGCTCGCGATCCTCGATCAGCTCGGTATAGACGGTGCCCATCGCCGCCAGCGCCTCCTCGCCGCGCTTGCCGCGCGACACGCGCTCGAAGGCCTGATAGGTCTCCTCCATCTTCCGCGCGCTCGTCGCGAGGTAGAGCTCCTTCTTCGTCTTGAACAGGCGGAAGAGGTAGGGCTGGGAGATGCCGGCGGCGCGTGCGATCGCTTCGGTCGAGGCGCCGTGCAAGCCCTTCCGGGCGAACTCGCCCACCGCTGCGGCGAGCACGGCCTCTCGCCGCTCCTCTGCCGTCTGCCTCGTCGTTCCGCTCATCGATAGTGAGTATTTACTTACAACAGCCGCATGTCAAGCGAAACGTGCGACCCCCTCGGCGACCCGATCGAGCTCGGCCTCCGTGAGACGCGAGTGGAGCGGCAGCGCGAGCGCCCGCGCAAAGGCGGCGTCGGCCCCCGGGAAATGGCCTTGGTCGCGGTAGGCGGAGAGATGGTGGAGCGCGTAGGTGCCGATCTGGACCTCGATCCCCTCGGCCCGCAACTCCGCCAGCGCCTCGTCGCGCCGGTCGAGCCGGACGACGTAGGCCTGCCAGCCGTGTGTGTCGCCCTCGTCGGCGGCCGGCGTCTCGACGACGCTCGCGAGCCGCTCTGAATACGCCGCCGCGATCCGCGCACGTTCCGCGAGCAGCTCGTCGAGGCGGCGCAGCTGCGGGATCCCGAGCGCGCAGAGCACATCCGCGAGGCGGTAGTTCGTCGAGGGCTCGGCGATGTCCGAGTCGGGGTCGAGCCCATGGTGGCGGAGCCGCCGGATCGAGGCCGCGAGCCCGCGGTCGCTCGTCGTCACCGCGCCGCCCTCGCCCGTCGTCACGATCTTGCGGGGGTGGAAGGAGAGGCACCCCATCGTCCCGAGGCCGCCGCACGGCATTCCCTGCCAGCGCGCGCCGAGCGCTCCCGCCGCGTCCTCGAGCAGCACGATCTCGGGCGCGACCGCGTCCTGGAGCGACGCCCAGTCGAGCGGTCGCCCGAAGAGGTGGACGGCTAGCACGGCCTTGGTACGCGGCGTCACCGCCTCGTAGACGCGCTCGAGCTCGAGGTTGAAGGTGTCGGGATCGACGTCGACGAGCACCGGCTTCGCCCCGGCCAGCCGGACGACGTTCGCGGTCGCCGGGAAGGTGTAGGCGGGGACGATCACCTCGTCGGGCTGTCCATCTGGATTGGCTCCGATCCCCAGCGCAAGCACCGCCAGGTGGAGCGCCGCGGTCCCGTTCGAGACAGCGACAGCGTGCTCTACCCCGCAGGCCGCGGCGACGAGCTCCTCGAGCTCCGCCACCTTCGGCCCCATCGTCAGGTTTCCTGAGCGGAGAACCTCGGCAACCTCCGCCAGCTCATCCTCGCCGACGTCCGGAAGCGCGAGTCGAATGTCGCTCAAGCGAGTGCGGGCTTGCGCTCGCGGTACCAGGCGATCGTCTTCGCGAGCCCCTCGTCGAGGTCGACCTTCGCGTTGAAGCCGAGCACCTCGGCGGCCTTCTCGACGTTCGGGATTCGCAGCTCGACGTCGGCGTAGTGGAGCGGCTGGAAGACGATCTCGACGTCGGCCCCGGTCAGCCGCCTGATTCGTTGCGCGAGGTCGTAGATCGTCACCGTCGAGCGCGTGTTGCCGATGTTGAATGCCTGGCCGACCGCGTCGGGATGCTCGAGGCAGAGCAGCGTTCCCTCGACCATGTCGTCCACGTAGCACCAGGCGCGGATCTGGGAGCCGTCGCCGTGGATCACGAGGTCGCGGCCCTCGAGCGCGTTCTCGATGAACGCGCGGATCGCGCCGCCCCCGATCTGGCCGGGCCCGAAGACGTTGAACGGGTGGACCGTGACCGCGGGAAGGCCGAGCTCGTCGTGGTAGGCGTGCGACATGTGCTCGCCGGCGAGCTTCGAGACGGCGTACGTCCAGCGCGCCTCGCCCACCGAGCCGATCGTCGAGACCTGCCCCTCCTGCACGCGGAAGGCGTGGGTGCCGAAGACCTCGCTCGTGGAGAAATCGACGAATCGCTCGACGCTGTCGAGGGTCGTGAGCGCGGCTTCGAGCACGTTGTAGGTGCCGATCACGTTGACCCGCATCACCCGCACCGGGCTCTTGAGCACATCGTCGACTCCGGCGATCGCGGCGCAGTGGACGACGTGCGTCGCCCCCTGCGCAAGCTCCTTCATCGCGTCCGGATCGAGGACGTCCGCCTGGTAGAAGCTGAAGTTGGGATGCTCGGCGAGCGGCGTCCCACCGAGCGCGTCGCGGTGCAGGTTGTCGGCCGCCACGACTTTGTTCTCCTCCACGAGCCGGCGTGCGAGGGTCGTTCCGATGAAGCCGGCTCCGCCCGTGACTAAGATCCGCTTGCCCTGGAGAGCCACGCGGCGAGTCTAGCGCTGCGCTACCGTTTCCCTTCGAGATGGGAGTCGCGCTTCTCGCCGCCGTGATCGCGCTCGCCGCGCCCGCCCAGGCGTCCGACGAGTTGCGCGTCACGTACTGGCCCGAGGGCCGGGAGCGGGACACTGTGAGCCGCTGGACGTTGCGCTGCTCCCCCGCCGGCGGGACGCTGCCGCGGGCGACCGCGGCCTGTACGCGCCTCGACCGGATGAAGGCGCCGTTCGCGCCGATCTCGAAGCACGTTGCCTGCACCCAGATCTACGGCGGCCCGCAGGAGGCGATCGTCGCCGGTACCTACGGGGGCCGCCGGATCTGGATCAAGCTCGACCGCCGGAACGGCTGCGAGATCGCGCGCTTCGAGCGGCTTCGCTTCCTCGTCCCGAACCTCAGCAGCGGCGATCCGTAGAGCTCGTCTCGGGTCGGCCGCTCTGGCCGGCCTGATTCGTGACGAGCGATAGCATCCCGCGGTGTCCACCGTCCTTCTCGTCGGCGCGGGCCGGCACCAGCGGCGCGCGATCCTGCGCGCCCAGGAGCTCGGGCTGCGCGTCGTCGCCGTGGACAGGAACGCCGAGGCGCCGGGACTGCAGGTCGCAGATGTCGCCGTGGCCGTCGACTTCACCGAGGTCGCGGCCGTCACCGAGGTGGCGCGGCGGCACGCAGTCGACGGCGTGCTGACCGTCTCGGCCGACCGCGCCGTGCCCGTCGTCGCGGCGGTCGCGGAGGCGCTCGGGCTGCCCGGAATCGGCGTCGAGACGGCCCATCTGATGACGCACAAGATCGCGATGCGCCGAACGCTCGCCGACGCGGGCGTACCGCAGCCGCGATTCGCCGCGGCTCGCGATCTCGCGAGCGCGCGCGCAGCGCTCGACAATGTGGGTCTGCCGGCTGTGCTGAAGCCGGTGGACTCGGGCGGCCAGCGCGGGATCTTCTACCTGGAGACCACCGACGACCTCGACGCGCACCTGCACGCGGCGCTCGCGGCCTCGACCACCGGCGAGGCGATCGTCGAGAGCTTCCACGACGGTCTCGAGCTGAACGGGATCGTGATCGCCCGCGACGGCGAGGCGATTCCACTCACCCTCTCCGATCGGCTCCGCCCGCCCGGAATCGGCTTCGGCGTCGGCTGGATCCACGTCTACCCGGCTTCGATCTACAGCGACGTGCTGGCTGAGGCGGAGCGGATAGCGGTGCACGCCGTGCGCGCGCTCGGGCTGCGCGATGGGATCGCCTTCCCGCAGCTACTCGTCTCCGACGACGGCTCCGTGCGCGTGGTCGAGGTCGCGGCGCGGATTCCGGGCGGCCAGATGGCGGATCTCGTCCGCCACGCCGTCGGCGTCGATCTCGTCGAGGTCGCGTTGCGGCAGGCGCTCGGGGAGGAGATCTCGGACGAGCTCGTGTTGCCGCGCTTCGAGCAGCCGCTCGCGATCCGCTTCTTGACCGCGGCGCCGGGGCCTTTGCCGACCGGAAAGGTGACGCGGATCGGCCCGCTCGAGCCCGTGCTCGCGGCGCCGGGCGTCGTCCAGGCCGACACGTATCTCCAAGAGGGCGAGACGATCAGGCCGGTGCGGCTCGACGGCGACCGCCGCGGCTACGTGATCGCGACCGCGGACACCTCGGTCGAGGCGCTGCAGCGCGCGGAGGAGGCGGCGCGGCTGCTGGAGGTGGAGGTCGAGTGAGCGATCCACGCACGCAACTCGTCGGCGCCGGATACGACGCGATGGTGGACACCTGGGAGACGTGGAAGGCGCAGATCGCTGACGACCCGCGCATGGAGTGGTGCGAGGACCTGATGGGACGGCTCGAGGAAGGCGCACGCGTTCTCGAGCTCGGGTGCGGGGGCGGGACGGCCGAGACGAGAGCGCTTTCCGACCGGTTCCGGCTGACGGGGATCGATCTCTCCGAGGCCCAGCTCGACCGGGCGCGGGCGAGAGTCCGGGGCGCCGAGTTCCGCCGGGGTGACTTCACGGCGATCGAGTTCGACCCTGGTTCCTTCGAGGCTGTGGCGGCCTTCTATTCCTTCAACCATGTCCCGCGCGAGCTTCTCGCCGGGCTCTTCGCGAGGATCCACTCCTGGCTCGTGCCGGGCGGACTCTTCCTCGGGACGTTGGGCGCGAGCGATCTCGAGGATTGGACGGGCGAATGGCTCGGCGCGCGGATGTTCTTCTCCGGCTGGGCGCCCGAGACGAATCGACGGCTGCTCACCGCCGCGGGATTCGAGTTGACGCGAGACGAGCTCGTTACGATTCGTGAGCCGGAGAGAGACGCCACCTTCCAGTGGGTGCTGGCGCAGAGATGAGCTGCGCTTTCGATCTCGCTCACTATCGTGAGCTGCTCGAGGCGGCGAAGGCCGGCGGTTACCGCTTCGCGTTCTTCGAGGGCGAGCCGGCCGAGGGCGACCTGATCCTCCGCCATGACGTCGACCTCTCGCTCGACGCTGCGCTGCGCTTGGCCGAGCTAGAGGCGGAGAAGGGCGCCGCCTCGACTTATTTCCTGATGACGGGCTCGATCTTCTACAACCTCTCCTCGCCCGAGGGCGAGCAGGCGCTCGAGCGGCTGCGCGAGCTCGGCCATCGGGTCGGGCTGCACGCGGTCTATCCGCGAGTCGAGCTGGACGAGCGCTTCGAGCGAGTCGTCGCCTGGCACAACCCCGACCGGGAGTACATGCGCGCGCCGATCGAGGGAGCGCTCAACGTGATGGAGTCGCCGTGGTTCGACCCGGAGACCTACCGCTCGGACTCGAACCAGCACTGGCGCTCCGGCTGCCCGCACGAGGAGTTGCGCGACGGCGCCTTCCCCTGGCTCCAGCTCCTCACCCACCCGGAGATCTGGGTCTACCCGGGTGAGCGCATGGGCGAGACGATGCGCGCGATGCTCGAGGAGGAGAAGGAGCGCCGCCTCGACCAGCTCGCCGCCGACCGAATCGACCTCTCGTGACCGCCGTGGCCGACACCCCTTCGTTTGCGCTCACGCCCGGGGTCAAAGCCCGGACACGTCCCGCCGGGACGGTGGCGTCTCGCGGTGCCGCTAATACGACGCGCTTCGTGGCGTGCGGCGGGCAGATGCGGGCTTTGACCCCGGCCGCGATGCGGGCTTTGACCCCGGAGACGTCTCTCTGTGACGGTGGAGGAGCGTGGCTGCGCTGAGGCCGATCACCGTCCTCGTCTCCGCCTCCGGCGCGCCCGGAACCGCGGCACTGCTCAAGGGCCTCAGGACGAACGGCGAGCGGACTGTGCGGCTCGTCGGCACCGACATGAGCGAGCGCTCGGTCGGCCGCCATCTCTGCGACGCCTTCCACCTCGTTCCGGCCGGCTCCGATCCCGGCTTCGCCGACGCGATCCTGGACGTGGTCGAGCGCGAGAGTGTCGACTGCGTGCTGCCGCAGTCGTCCTTCGATCTCGAAGGGCTCGCGGCGCACCGAGACCGCTTCCCGGTGCCGGTGCTCGTCTCGAGCCCGGACACGATCCACCGTTCGAACGACAAGGCGGAGACCTATGCGCTGCTGCAACGGCTTGGAATCCCGGGTCCGGACTTCCGACGCGTGAACGGCTCGCACGAGGTCGGGGCCGCTGCGCGCGAGCTCGGCTACCCCGACCGACCCGTCTGCTTCAAGCCCGTCTTCTCGTCCGGCTCGCGCGGGTTCCGGATCCTGGATCCGACCGTCGACCGCGCCCATCAGCTCCTGAACGAGCGACCCGGCTCGGTGGCGATGCGGCTCGAGGAGGCGGTCGAGCTCCTGCCCGAAGAGGGCGGGCCGGACCTACTCGTGATGGAGCTCGCGACCGGCGGTGAGCGGACGATCGACGGGATCGCGGACGGCGAGCGCGTCGTGCTCGGCCATCCGAAGACGCGCGAGGCGATGCGCGCCGGGCTCGCGATGTACTTCGTCACGCTCGAGGATGAGGCACTGATGGAGACGGCCGACCGGCTCGTCGCGGAGCTCGCGATCGAGCACTTCTTCAACATCCAGCTCGTCGGCGAGCACGTGATCGAGATCAACCCGCGCATCTCCACGATCGTCTACCAAGACGATCTGAACTTGCCCTACCTCGGCGTCAAGCGCGCGCTCGGGCAGATCTCGGACGACGAGCTCGGGGCGCTCCGCTCGCGGATCCAGCCCGGTCGCGCGAGCCTGCGCTACTTCGATCAGGTCGACTTCGACGGCTCGGTCGTCGAGTCGCGCGCCCATGCGCGTGGCTGAGGATCAGTCCGCCCAGCCTAGTAACAGGAAGGAGGCGTGCGAGCGTCGAATCGCCTGATCATGAGCGAATCACACTCCTCACGAGACGCACTGATAGCTGCATACGAGGTGATCGGAAGCCGACGTAACTCGTACGATTCGCTGGCATGGCAGACGCCAGCGCTGGGCTTCACGGCGCAGGCTTTCTTGTTAACGATCGCCCTCAGTGCCGACGCGTCGTCGGTCGCCCGCATACTCGCGGCTTTGCTCGCACTGATTGTTGCCCTCCTCGCGATCCAGCTACTGATGAAGCACGAGCACATGGAGCTCATCGACTCCGGTTTGCTCGAGAAGCTCGAGAAACAACTGGGAATCGCCGACGCGCTTGGAGTCACCCCTCATACGCCCGCCGCGAACCGACGCAAAGGGCTGAAGCTCAACTCGGGAAAGAAGATCGCAAGCAACTTCGTCGTAAACACGCACTCTCCGCGGTTGTGGACATGGGGTCTCGCGCTGTTTGGCGCAACCTCGCTCGCGATCATCGTCGCGACGCTGATAGACGAGACGATCTTCACGTGACCCGACTGCCGGACGAGCAGTGGGAGTGGGTCCAGACAGTCCTGCCGATAGCGGTCGTCGACGTGATGCCGCTGCACGCTGACAAGCAGCGAGTCGGCCTCATTCGCCGCGAGACGCCTCACCAGGGAGAGCGCTGGAACCTCATCGGGGGGCGCGTCGCGCACGGAGAGTCATTGGTTCTTGCCATCGAACGCGAGATCCGCGAGGCTCTCGGGGATCGAGCGCGCGTCGACCTCTCGGACGCGGGCCAACCGCTCTATGTCGCACAGTACGGTCCTTGGCGCGCAGAGCCCTTCTCGTTCGATCCGCGAAAGCACGCAATCGGGATGACGTATCTCCTGCCGGTAGCTGGGCCCCTCACCGCTTGCGGTGAGGCGCTCTCATTCGCTTGGTTCATGGCGATGGAACTACCCGCACGGTCGGAGTGGGGCTTCGAGCAAGACCGCGTGGCGGAGGCTTGTCTCGCACGGGCGCAGATTCCGTTTTCGTTCTCGACCAACTAGTAGTGACGCCGGTGTCGCTCCGCGTCACCCTCTGCCCGGTCAATACGGCCGGAGTGCCGTGGACGACGGCCGAGGCGCTGCGGCGGCGCGGCGTCGATGCGCGGCTCGTCGTCTTCGAGCGGTACAAGCTGCACCCCGAGGCGGACTGGTCGCTCGAGATCCCGAATGACAGTCTGCTGCTTGGCAGGCAGGCTCTGCAGTGGGCTGCGTTCGCGCGTCTGCTGCCGCGCACGGACGTGTTCCACTTCGTCTTCGGGCTGACGCTCGTGCCGCAGTCCTTCCAGTTCCCGCTCCTGCGGGCGGCGCGGAAGAAGTCGGTCATGCACTACCTCGGCTCGGACATCCGCGGCAAGACGCCTGAGCAGCTGGCCTTCGGACGCAAGGCCGACGTGCAGATCGTCGGCTCCTACGACGCGATCCGCTGGGTGCCGGAGGCGGAGGTGATCCCGCCCGGGATCGACCTCGCACGAATCGCGCCCGCGCCGCCTTCCGAGCGGCAGCGCCCTCTGATCGTCCACGCGCCCTCGCACCGCGGCCGCAAGGGAACCGAGCACGTCGTCGCCGCCTGCGAGGGGCTCGACGCCGACCTCGAGCTGGTCGAGGGATTGCATCACGACGAGGCCGTCGAGCGCTACCGCGCCGCCGACATCGTCGTCGACCAGCTGAACGCCGGCTGGTACGGCCTGTTCGCGATCGAGGCGATGGCGCTCGGCAAGCCCGTCGTCACCTTCCTCCACGACGAGGCCGTCCGCCGCACGGAGGAGGCGTTCGGCGTCCGCGTTCCGATCCTCAGCGCGAGGAAGGAGACATTGCGCGAGCGGCTCCGCCCGCTCGTCGCCTCAGCCGACGAGCGCCGCCGCATCGGCGCTGCCTCGCGCGCCTACGTCGAGCAGGTGCACGACCTGGAGCGCGCGACCGACCGCCTGCTCGACCTCTACGCTCGCCTCTAGTGCGCCAGCCGACAACGTCATCCGCGCCTCCGCCGGCTACAAGGCGGCGCGCCGCGGCGTCCTCAGTCGCGTCCATAGCTTCAGCTATGAACGCTCCCTGCGTCCTTGCGTCTCTTGCTTTTCGCTCGGCGGCGGCACGGCGACGTCACCGGCTGGCGCACCGATGACCCTCGGCGCGCAGATGCGCAGGCTCGGCAAGCACTCGGCGATCTACGGGCTCGGCGGGATCGTCTCGCGCGTGATCGCCGTCTTCCTGCTCCCGCTCTACACGCGCTACCTCGATCCGCCCGACTTCGGCGCCGTCGGTCTGCTCGTGGGCCTCTCGGCTGTTCTCGTGACGATCCTCCGCGCAGGGATCTCGAGCGCGTTCTTCCGCTTCTACTTCGACGCGAAGGACACGGCCGAGCGGCTCCTCGTGCTCCGCACCTCGTTCTGGTTCACGATGGCGAGCGCGACCGCCGGCCTCGCCGCCGGCGTGCTGCTGGCAGAGCCGCTCGCCGACCTGCTCCTCCTCGACGACGCGAATCTCGTTCGCGCCGCCTTCGTCGGGATCTGGGCGCAGATGAACTACGAGCAGCTGACGGCGCTCTTCCGCGTAGAGGAGCGCTCGGGCCTGTTCGTGATCGCGAGCCTCGTGAACATCGCGATCACGATCGCGGCAACGCTCGTGCTCGTCGTCGGCTACGACCAGGGCGCGCTCGGGGTGATCGTCGGCAACTTCATCGGCACGCTCGTTGTCTATCTCGCGCTTCTCGGATACCGGCGCGCCCAGCTCGGCCTCCAGCTCTCGCGGCCCCTGCTGCGCGAGATGAACCGGTTCGGCGTGCCACTCGTCCCCTCGGCGCTCGCCCTGATCGCGCTCAATTTCGGCGACCGCTTCTCCCTGAACGAGCTCGTCGGCACGGCCGAGGTCGGGCGCTACGAGCTCGGCGTTCGGATTGCCTCCGCGATGGTGCTGCTGATCACGGCGTTCCGCACCGCCTGGCCCGCATTCGCCTACTCGATCGAGGACGACGACGAGGCGAAGCGGACGTACCCGTTCGTGCTTACCTATCTCGTCGCCGCCGCCTCCTGGCTCGCGCTTGCGCTCGGGCTGCTCTCGCCGTGGCTCGTGCGGCTCCTGGCGACGCCGGAGTACTACGAGGGCGGGCGGGTCGTGGCGCTGCTCGCCTTCGGGGGCGTCGCGTACGCGGGCTACATCGTGGTGGCGATCGGCGTCGGACGCGCGAAGCGGACGAAGTTCAACTGGGTGATCACCGGCGCCGCGGCCGGGCTCAGCGTCGTCCTCCACCTGCTGCTCGTCCCGCGCTACGAGCTGATCGGCTCCGGAATCGCGGCCGCAAGCGCGTACACAGCGATGTTCCTCGGCATGTGCTGGTACGCGCAGCGGGTCTTCCCGACCCCGTACCAGTGGCGCCGCGTCGCGACCGCGGCCGGTGGCGCGGTCGCGCTGACCGTGCTCGGGAAGCTTCTCGACGTGCCGCTTTCGGCTGCGCTCGCGCTCGTGGCTGCGTATCCGCTCGTCCTCCTCCTGCTCGGATTCACGCTGCCGGCCGAGCGGGCTCGGCTGCGGTCTACCCTCGGTGCATGAACGGAGTGGGCGCATGAAGGTCGTGTGGCAGGGCCGGCTCGCGCGGGCGGCCGGGAAGTACGGAGAGCACGCCCCGATGGCGGCTGTCTGCTGCAACGCTTGTCGAACCTGCGCGCCCACGAACATCGCAGCGTTGGGGCTCGCCGCGGTGGGCGGAGTCGCGGCCGGACTTGCTCGCCTCAGCCGGCGATCAGGCCCGTCGCGTACATGATCGCGATCCCGGCGAGGAAGCCGCCGATCGCCCAGCCGGAGCGGATCCCGGCCGGGTCGCGGCGCAGGACGTAGCGGCCGACCTCGACGACGACCTCGAACGCCGCTCCGGCGGCGGCCCCGAAGAAGAGCACGGCCAGCACGTCGTTCGCGACGAAGCCGCCGATCCAGGCACCCAGGATCGCGGGCGCGCCGGCGATCAGGGTCAGCAGAGCGAGCCGCCGCCAGGAGAGCGTCGTTCCCTCGTCGGCCGCGGGCGCGGCGATCCCGAGCCCCTCGGTGATGTTGTGGACCATGAAGCCGACGATCAGGAACGAGCCGAGCGTCAGCTGCCCGAAGGCGAATGACGTCCCGATCGCGAGCCCCTCGCCGAGGTTGTGAACGCCGATCCCGATCGCGACGAGCAGTGCGAGGGCGGCCCCGCCGACGACGCCACCGCGACCGGAGGCCGAGAAGCGGGAGGAGAGGAAGGTCATCGTCAGGTAGCTGAGGGCGACGCCGAGCAGGACGAGCCCGGGCCCGCCGAACGCGCCCGGCACCGCCGCCTGGAGCGCGAACGCCTCGAAGAGGGCCTCGACGCCGAGGAACGAGAGGAGGCCGGCCGTCAGGGCCATGAACGCCGTCAGCCACTCCTGCCGCGCCCGCCGGAGCGACGGCAGCCACAGCAGCCCGAGCCCGACCGGGAGCACCCCCACCAGGAAGCCGATGATCGCGTAGCCCAGCACGGAGGAGCCGGTCAGTCCCGGTGTCTCGACCGCTGCCGGGATCTCCTCGACCGTCTCGATCCCGGTCGAGCTCGTCACGCCGACCGCGATCGGGTCGTCCTCGACCCATGTGAACGGGATCACGATCGTGCTCGAGCGGAGGCGGCCGAGCGTCGCCGGACCGTCGACCTCGAACGGGACGATCGCGTCGTCGACCGTCACTGAGGCGATCGTCAGGTCGTCCGTCTGCGGATTCGTCACGCGGACCCGGATCTCGCCCGGCTCGAACTCGACCCGGCGGACGTCGAACGCGTCGGCTTGGGGCGGGTTCTTCCCGATCAGGTCGACGAGCGATGAGCCCGCGGTCACGAATGCGCCGACCGCGAGCGCTAGGAGCACGATCGGCAGCAGCGCCCACAGCCGCCAGCTCAGCTCGCCGCGATCTTTCGCAGCGCCCGCCTCCATCAGTCGACCACGTTGAAGAAGCCCATCCAGCCGAGATCGGTGAACTCGGACTGGTGTGCGTGGAACATGAACATGCCCGTGTTCGCGAAGTCGATCTCGAGCACGCCACGCTGTCCCTGGCACTGCATGACGGTGTCGGTGTACTCCCAGTAGTCACCGGTTCCCGTCGGCTGATAGCGGAAGAAGTCACCGTGCAGATGCAGCGAGTTGAGCAGGTCGAACTCGGTCAGGTTCGCGAGATAGATCCGGACGGTCGTGGCGCGACTGACCCGGATCGGATACTTCGCGTAGTAGAAGCTGCGCCCGTTGACGGTGTAGAAGTTGTTGCTGCCGTCGGCATCGGTGTCGTAGCCGTTCATCACCAGCACGAGCTCCTGGGCCGGTGGCCGCGGCTCCTTCGGGTCGATGATGAAAGCGCCGTAGAGCCCCCGGTGGATGTGCTTCTTGAGCGGCGTCGTGTGGCAGTGGTAGAGGTGCATCCCGGCCGGCTTGGCCGGAAACTCGTAGGTGAACTCGCCTCCCGATTCGATCTGCTCGAAGACGCCGTCCATCTTCGCCGGATGGATGCCGTGGAAGTGGATCGAATGCGGATGAGAGCCGGCGTTGACGAACTTCACCCGGAGGATGTCGTCCTCGGTCGCACGGATGACCGGACCGGGCACGGTGCCGTTATACGTCCAGGCGGGGAAGAAGACGCCCGGGGCGATCTCGATCTCCCTGTCGATCGCGCGGAGCGTGTACTCGCGGAGGCGACCCGGCTCGTGCGGCAGCGGCGGCGGCGGATAGAGGAGCGCGTCCAGGTCGTGCGGCCCGCCGACTGCAGGCGCGTTCTCGCCGATCATCGCTGCATGGCCTTGCGCCTGATGATGCGCCGCCTGGTGATTGTGGGCGTGTCCCTGGAGGCTACGGTCGCCGGCGGCGGCGTCGCCCTCGAGCGCGAGCTTGCCGAGCACCGGCGCGGCGAGGAGCGGGGCAGCGCCGGCGAGCAGTCGGCCGCGGGTGAATTTAGGCATGTCTAAAGCTTACCCGCGATTCTTAGGCGGACCTAACTTTCGCCGGAAGCTAGCGCGAGACCGCCTCCGCGGCGAGCGTCCGGCCCGCCTCCGTCAGCTCCAGCGAGCCCACGCGCTCCACCACGAGCCCGCGACGCTCGGCGCCGCGGACTATCCGCTCGGCGAAGGTGGAGTCCCAGCGCAGGTGCCCATGTAGGTGCTCGACGCGGCTCTCGACCTCCGCCTCCGGCCTTCCCTCGTGATTCGCGAGATGGATCGCGAGCATCGTCTGGGCGAACTCGAGCCGCTGCCGTGCCCGGCGCCGAGCGGCCGCGACGAGGCCGCGCTCGGGAGCGAGCAGCCAGCCCAAAACGAAGAAGACGCCGGTCATCGACGCCATCGACCCGGCGATCGAGGCGTCGAGTACGTAGGCGAGCCAGTAGCCGGCGATCCCGCTGGCGGCGCCGATCGCCGCCGCCAGAGCGAGCAGCTTCGGCAGGCTGTCGGTCAAGAGGTAGGCCGTCGCCGGCGGCGCGATCATCAGCGCCACGACGAGGATCGAGCCGACCGCGTCGAAGGCGCCTACCGCGGTCAGCGAGACGAGGCTCATCAGCCCGTACTGGACGAGCGCGGGCGTGAACCCGAGTGCCACGGCGAGCGCGGGGTCGAAGGTCGAGAGCTTCAGCTCCTTCCAGAAGACCGCGATCGCCGCCACGTTCAGCGCGAGGATCACGCTCATCACGACGAGCGAGACGGGGCCGAAGTCCCAGCCCCAGAAGACGAGCCGGTCGAAGGGCGCGAACGCGAGCTCGCCGAGCAGGACCGCGTCGATATCGAGGTGGACGCCGTCCGCGTACCGCGAGATCAGGATCACGCCGATCGAAAAGAGCGCTGGGAAGACGAGCCCGATCGCGGCGTCCTCGCGAACGAGCCCCGTGCGCTCGATCGTGGAGACGAGCACGACGGTGAGCAGCCCGACGATTGCCGCGCCGACGAGGAGGAGCGGCGAGGTGACGTCGCCCGTGACGAAGAAGCCGAGCACGATCCCGAGCAGGATCGAGTGGCTGATCGCGTCGCTGACGAGCGCGAGCCGCCGCAGGACGAGGAACGTCCCTGGAAGCGCGCAGGCGACCGCCACGATGACGGCAATGAGCTGGATCTCGATCTGGCCGGAGGTCACCGGGACTCCCGTCCCGCCGCCTCGGCGCGCCCGCGGTCCGTCAGCGCCCATTCGTCGCCGACGCGACGCACGAGCCCCTGCTGCTCGAGCTCGGCGAGGCTCCGCTCGGCGCCGCCGGACATGACTGCGAGCACCGCCGCGGAGTGCGCGTGGGCGCCGTCGACGTGCTGCCGCTCGAGCGTCCAGAGATCCTCGAGCACTGCTGCGAGCCGCAGCCGGCGCCGGTCGCGATGGCCCCGGGCCTCCCGCCAGAGCAGACCGCGGCGAGGGGCGAAGAGGAGCGAGACGAGCACGATCGCGCTGGCGCAGAGGACGATCGTCGGCCCGGTGGGCAGTCGCTCCGCCTCGGCCGAGACGACCGCGCCGAGCACTCCCGCCGCAGCCCCGAACAGTCCGGCGACGAGTGCGACGAGGCCGAGCCGGTCGGTCCACTGGCGTGCCGCCGCCGCCGGCGCGATCACCATCGCCGCCATCAGCACGACGCCGACGGTCTGGAGGCCGATCACGATCGCGGTCACGAGCAGCGAGGTCAAGA
>JBPCJB010000265.1:0-2576 GCA_051005735.1 Gaiellaceae bacterium
GTTAGACTCGGGCTCTTGAGGCCGATCGCCGGATCGGGTCGCATCGCGAGCTCCGAGCGGGCGCTCGACCGGCTGCGCCGCGATCTCCAGCCGACCTTGAGCGCGCTCGACCGGGCAGCCGCCGATCTCGAGTCGCTGGATGAGCTCGGTGACGACTTACCATCGCTCCAGTACGCGCTTCATGCCGCCGCCGAACGGGCGCTCGTGCCTCTCGTCGGAGGCTACGAAAGCGCGTACGACGAGCTGGAATACGCGCTCTCGGTCGCGCGCGACGAGACGGCCGATGTCGCCGAGACGCTCGTCGAGGCAGGTCCAGCCGCAGCGGCGGCGCTCCTGTGGGAGTGGCGCGTGGCGCTCTTCGGCGTCCGACTGGCGCTCCAGCGGCTCGAGCACACGGCCACTATCGAGGTGCCGCCTCCTCCATCCGAGCGAAGCGTGCTGCCGCTCGTCCTGCTCGGGGCGGGCGTCGCGCTCGTGCTCGGGGGCGCCCTCTCCAGTGCCTGGCCGCTCTGGTTCCTCGGACTCGCCCTCGTCGTTGCGAGCGCCGGCGTCTCGCGCCGCCCGTAGCCGTACCGCCTGGCGCGCAAGCGTCGTTTCCCTCCTACAAGTGGGAAACGAGGCTCCCCGAGAGGTGAAGGACGCGCGAACGCACGAACGTCAACGCCGGCTCGAAGACGCGCTCCCGACTGCGAGCTATCGTCGGCGCGCCTGGCTCGAGTTCCAGCGCGCGCTCGATCCGCTCGCGCCGCCTAAGCCGCTGCGGCCGCCGCCCCGCTCCTGAGGCGCGCGACGGCGGCCCCACGGCCGAGGAGAGCGAGACTCTCGTAGAGGCCGGGTGAGATCTTGGAGCCGGTGACTGCGACGCGGATCGGTGCGAAGACCTGTCTCGGCTTCGCGCCGAGGCGCTCGCAGAGCTCCTTCAGCGCGGCTTCTATCGGCTCGGCCTCGAATCGATCCAGCGGCTCGAGCGCGTCCGCCACGGCCTCGAGCACCCGCCGGTCGAGCAGGGCCGGATCTGGGTCGACATCGTGGAAGAGAAAGCCCGCGAAGGCGGGGAACTCGGCCAGCCGGCCGATCTTCTCCTGCACGAGCGGAGCGGCCTCGCGGATCCGCTCTTCCGGCCAGTCGTTTCCCTGCTCGCGCAGGTAGGCGACGAGAGTGTCGGCGTACGCGGCAGGTGGGAGCGCACGGAGATAGACGCCGTTCAGCCAGTCGAGCTTGTCGTAGTCGAAGGTTGCCGAGCTCGCGCCAACCCGATCGAGCGAGAAGCGATCGACCAGCTCTCCGCGATCCATGACGGTCGTCTCTCCGTCCGGCGCCCAGCCAAGCAGCGCAAGGAAGTTGATGAGAGCCTCCGGCAGATACCCGGAGCCCCGGAACTCGTCCGTCGAGACGGCGCCGTGCCGCTTCGACAGAGGCTTCCCATCCGGCCCATTGATCATCGGGACGTGCGCGTAGACGGGCAGCGCCGAGCCGAGCGCGGTCAGGATCTGAATCTGCTTCGGTGTATTCGAGACGTGGTCGTTGCCTCGAATCACGTGGGTGATCTCGTCGAGCCAGTCCTCCACGGGTGAAGCGAAGTTGTAGGTGGGCCGGCCGTCGGAGCGGACGAGGACGACGTCCTCGAGCTCGGCGTTCGGAAAGTCGATCCGGCCCAGGACGGCATCGTCCCAGCCGGTCGTCCCGTCCTCGGGCATCCTGAAGCGGATCGCTCCTTCCTCCTCGTAGGCGGCGCCGGCTGCCACGAGCCGCTGTGCCTCCTCCTGGCAGCGCTCGATCCGGTCGAGCTGGAGCGTGACGGCGCCGTCCCAGTCGATCCCGATCCACTCGAGCGAGCGCTGGATCTGCTCCACTGCGGCGGCTACCTCTCGGGATACGTCCGTGTTCTCGATCCGCAGCAGACATTCACCGCCCCGGCCGCGCGCGAATAGCCAATTGAAGAGAAACGTGCGCACGCTGCCGATGTGGAGAAAGCCCGTGGGGCTCGGCGCCATGCGGACGCGAACAGGAGCGGCCATCCGGCTAGCCTAGCGAGGTGATCTTCGGCGCCCACTGCTCGGGCGGGGTCAAGGGCGCCCTCGAGAACGCGATCGAGATCGGCGCCGACGCCGTCCAGCTCTTCGTCCAGAGTCCCCGGATGTGGCGCTTTCCCGAGCACGACCCGGGCATCGTCACGCGGTTCCGCGAGCGGCGGGCGGAGGCAGGGATCGGGACCGTGCTCGTCCACGCCCTCTACCTCTGCAACCTCGCAGCGCCCGACCCGGCGATCTACTCGAAGTCGGTGCAGACGATGCGCTCGACGATGGAGGCGTCGTGCGCGATCAGCGCCGACGGCGTCGTCTTCCACGTGGGCTCCCACCTCGGGGCGGGGTTCGACGCGGGCCTCGCGCGCGCCGTGCCGGCGCTGCGGCAGGTGCTCGAGCTCTGTTCCGATGAGACCTGGCTCCTGCTCGAGAACTCCGCCGGCGCCGGCGGCACGAGCGGTCGCTCGCTCGAGGAGCTCGCGGTGCTTGTTGAAGAGCTCCATCGGCATCCCCAACCCCGCGTCCGCCTCCCCACACGTCCACTTTTTCTCT
>JBPCJB010000266.1:0-7705 GCA_051005735.1 Gaiellaceae bacterium
GTAGCCGTCCGCGCCCGGAATCGAGAAGTCCTCGAGCCAGCGGTCGGCGAGCTGGCCCGCGGAGAAGCCGCCGAACACGGTCAGGACGAGCCAGACGCCGATCACGACGAGGCGGTGGTGAGTGACGAAGCGGGCGAGCCGTTCCACGACCGATGACCCTACAACGACGGCTGGAGGTCACCGCGTGTCCAGGTGGTGTCGAATCTGTCAGCCGCGTTCCGAAGCAGCGCCATCTCGCCGAACTACTCACCAAGCGCCGACGTGCGCCGAAAGCGATCCCGAGGCCCGGCGGTTGAGCCTCGCTCACCAGTCACGCGAGCCTAGCTCGGAAGCTACGCCGGCGGGCGCTCTCCGTCGAGCCGTCGAAGGGCGCGCCGGAACCAGCTCCGCTCCTCGTACTGGTGGCGGATCGCCTGCTCGGGCCCGCCGGCACGCTCGAGGAGGATCGCCCCGAGCTCCTCGCGCGCTACCGGGTCGAGCGTGTCGGCGTAGGCGGCCACGGCGGCGGCGAAGGCCTGGCCCGAATGCTCGGTCGCGAGCTCGTCGACCCGGCGCTCGAGTTCGGCGCGCACGGTGGCTCAGGCGCCCTTCTGCGCCTCGAGCTGCCTCCCGGAGCCCTCCTCGCCGGAGAGATCCGGATGCTGGTCGAAGCCATAGGCGACGATCGCGCGCTTCGCCGCCTTCACCTCGTCGAGCCGGCGGACCGGGCGCGAGACGGGCGCCTCCTTCAGGAGCTCCGGGCTCTCTGCCGCCTCGCGCGCGATCGCCAACATCGCTTCGCAGAAGGCGTCGAGCCGCTCCTTCGGCTCCGTCTCGGTGGGCTCGATCATCAGAGCCTCGGGCACGACGAGTGGGAAGTAGACGGTCGGCGGGTGGAAGTCGTAGTCCATCAGTCGCTTCGCGACGTCAAGCGCCGTGATCCCGTGCTCCCGCTTCAGGTTGCGGGCCGAGAGGACGAACTCGTGCATGCAGAGCCGTTCGTAAGGGAGCTCGTAGGCGTCCTTGAGCCGGGCGAGCAGGTAGTTCGCGTTCAGGACGGCGATCTCGGACATCTCGCGCAGCCCCGGCCCGTAGGAGCGGATGTAGGCGTAGGAGCGGACGAAGACGCCGAAAGGGCCGGTGAAGCCGCGAACCTTGCCGATCGACTTCGGCCGGTCGTAGTCGAGCCGGAAGCCGTCGCCGTCGCGGACGACCGCGGGCGCGGGCAGGTACGCCTCGAGCGTCGCGCGCACGACGACCGGGCCGCCGCCTGGGCCGCCGCCGCCATGGGGCTGCGAGAACGTCTTGTGCAGGTTGATGTGGACGATGTCGAAGCCCATGTCGCCGGGCCGCGAGATCCCGCAGACGGCGTTCAGGTTCGCCCCGTCGTAGTAGAGGAGCGAGCCCGCCTCGTGGAAGATCGCCGCCACCTCGGTGATGTGCTCGTCGAAGAGGCCGAGCGTCGAGGGGTTCGTCAGCATCAGCCCGGCCGTGCGCTCGTTCACCTTCGCGCGCAGGTCGTCGAGGTCGAGGTTGCCGCGCGCGTCGGTCGCGACCTTCGCGAGCTTGTACCCGGCCATCGTCACGCTTGCGGGGTTCGTGCCGTGCGCGGTGTCGGCTGTGACGATCGTGTCGCGACAGGCCCCCTCGCCGCGATCCTCGAAGTAGGCGCGCATCAGCATCAGGCCGGTCAGCTCGCCCTGAGAGCCCGCGGCCGGCTGGAGCGAGCAGGCATGGAGGCCGGAGATCTCCTGGAGGATCTCCTGGAGCCGCCACATCAGCTCGAGCGCGCCCTGTGCCGACTCCTCCTCCTGATGCGGGTGCAGATCCTTGAAGCCCGGCAGCGCGACGACGCGCTCGTTCACGCGCGGGTTGTGCTTCATCGTGCAGCTCCCGAGCGGATAGAAGCCGGTGTCGATCCCGAAGTTGCGCGTCGAGAGGGCGGTGAAATGGCGGACGAGCTCGGGCTCGGAGAGCTCCGGGAGCCGCGGCGGCTCGGCGCGGCGCAGCTCTTCGGGGATTTCGATGGCTGGCACGTCGTAGCTGGGAAGGCTCGAAGCGCGGCGACCGGGGCGGCTCTGCTCATAGATCAGCTTCACTGGCTCACCCTCATTGGGTCACCTCGGCCAGCGCCTCTGCGAGCCGATCGATGTCGGCGGGGCTGCGCTTCTCCGTAACGGCGACGAGGAGGACGTCGTCCAGGCCCCCGTAGTCGCGGCCGAGCGCGTAGCCGGGGTGGACGCCGAGCTTGCGCGCGGCGGCGATCGTCTCGCGGGCACTGCCCGGAACGCGAACTGCGAACTCCTTGAACGTCGGCCGATCGGGGAACGCGAGCGGCAGCCCGAGCCGCTCCTGCGCGTAGGCGCCGAGGCCGAGACAAGTCTCCCCGAGCTCGCGTAGCCCCCGCGGCCCGAGCCAGGAGAGATGGACGAGGCCGGCGAGCGCGAGCAGCGTCTGGTTCGTCGTCATGTTCGACGTCGCCTTCTCGCGCCGGATGTGCTGCTCGCGGGTCTGGAGCGTGAGCACGTAGCCGCGGTCGCCGTTCAGGTCGGTCGTCTCGCCGATGATCCGGCCGGGCAGCCGGCGGATGTAGTCGCGCTTCGCGGCGAGGAAGCCGTAATGCGGGCCTCCGTAGGACTGGTAGTTGCCGGCGCCCTGGCCCTCGCCGATCGCGAGCGCGCAGCCGTAGTTGCCGGGCGCCTCGAGCACACCGAGCGAGACCGGATCAACGTGCGCGACCGGGAGCGCGCCGGCGTCGCTCGCCGCCGCGGCGAGCTCGGGCGCGGGCTCGAGGCAGCCGAAGAAGTTCGGCTGCTGGAAGATCACGGCCGCCGCGTCTTGCGCCGCCGCGGCTAGACGATCTGGATCGGTCGTGCCGCCCGTATGCGGAACCTCCACGACCTCGAGGCCGAAGCCGACGGCGTACGTCTTCACCACCTGTCGGACTTGCGGGTTCAGCGTCTCGGCGAGCACGACCTTCGAACGGCCGGTCACGTCGCGGGCGACGAGGCAGGCGTCGGCGGCCACGGTCGTGCCGTCGTAGCCGGAGGCGTTGGACACGTCCATCCCGGTCAGCTCGCAGATCGCCGTCTGATACTCGAAGATCGCCTGGAGCACACCCTGGCTCAGCTCCGGCTGATACGGCGTGTAGGCGGTCAGGAACTCGCCGCGCGAGAGCACCGCATCGACGACTGCGGGCACGTAGTGGTCGTAGATCCCGGCGCCGAGGAACGAGAGCTCCTTCGTCGTGTCGATGTTCTTAGCCGCGAGCTCCTCCAGGTGCCGCACGAGCTCGGGCTCGGAGAGTGCCGGCTCGAGGTCGAGCCTGCCCTGGAAGCGAACGGCCGCGGGGATGTCGCGGAAGAGCTCCTCGACCGAGGCGACCCCGATCGCCGCGAGCATCTCCTCGCGGTCCGAGTCCGTGAGCGAGAGCTGGCTCAAGCGTCCTTGAGAAGCTGCTCGTATGCGTCCTGCTCGAGCAGCGTCTCGACCTCGCCGGGATCCGAGAGCCGGATCCGGAGCAGCCAGCCCTCGCCGTAGGGATCCTCGTTCACGGTCTCGGGCGCGTCGACGACCTTCTGGTTCACCTCGAGGACTTCACCGGAGAGCGGCGCGACGACGTCGGAGACGGCCTTGACCGACTCCACCTCGCCATAGGTCGAGTCCTTCGCGACAGTCGCGCCTGCCTCGGGCGCCTCGAAGTGGACGAGCTCGCCGAGAGCGTCCTGCGCGAACCAGGTGACACCGAGCGTCGCCTCGTCCCCTTCGATTCGGGCCCAGTCGTGCTCGGGGTGGTACTTGAGCTCCCCGGGATAGCTCTCCTCTGCGGCCACTAGTGCTCCTCCTGGTGAGATTGGTGGATGTCCAGCGTGCGAGAACCGAGCCAGGCTAGGACGCAGGGAGCGTTCAGGCCGGTTGGCCTGGACGCGACTGAGGACGACGCATGGCGACGCGTTCTCGCACGCTGGGCGCCGCCGGATCTTGCCAGGGGGAGCACTACTCCTTCTCGTAGATCGGTTTCGTGACGACCGTTGCGCGGCGGTCCTTGCCGCGAACGTCGATCGTCAACTCGGTTCCGGGCGCGGCGCTCGCAGCGGGCACGTAGCCCATCCCGATCCCGCGATCGAGCATCGGCGAATGCGTACCTGAGGTCACGTCCCCGCCTCCTGCAATCGCCATCCCGGTTCGCGGCACGGCCTTCTCCTCCATCGTGAAGGCGACGAGCTTGCGCTCCGCGCCGGCCTCCTTGATCTTCCGCAGCTCCTCGACCCCGGTGAAGTCCTTGTCGAGCGCGCACGTCCAGCCCAGACCGGCGCCGATCGCGTCGGTGTCAGGCGTGATGTCGTTTCCGTGCAGCGGGTAGCAGACCTCGAGTCGCAGCGTGTCACGGGCGCCCAGCCCGCAGGGCGCCGCACCCGCGTCGACGAGGGCGTCCCAGAGCTCGACGGCGTCCTCGGCTGGACACATCAGCTCGCAGCCCTCCTCGCCGGTGTAGCCGGTGCGGGCGATCATCGCCTCGATGCCGCCCACACTCCCCATCGCGTGGGTGAACGGCCTCGCGTCCGGAAGACCAAGCCGCTCGATCGCTCGCGGCCCCTCCACGGCAAGGAGCGCGTAGTCGTCGGAGGAGTCGCGTACATCCGAGCCGCGGATCTCGCGCTCCTTGAGCCAGGAGTAGACCGGTTCTCGGTTGGAGGCGTTGCACACGATCAGGAAGTGGCCCGGGTCGAGACGGTAGACGATCAGGTCGTCGACGATCCCGCCACGCTCGTTCGTGAGCAGCGTGTACTGCGCGTCGCCGTCCGCCAGCCGTTCGAGGTCGTTCGAGAGGAGGCCTTGGAGCAGCTCCTTCGCCTTCGGCCCTTCCACGTGCAACTCGCCCATGTGCGAGACGTCAAAGACGCCACAGTCGCTCCGGACCGCCTTGTGCTCGGGAATCACGCCCTCGTACTGGACGGGCATCTCCCACCCCGCGAACGGCACGAGTCGCGCGCCGGCGGCGGCGTGGCGCTCGTGGAGCGGCGTTCGCAGGAGCGTCTGCACGGCGCGGACTCTAGTCGTTCCGCGCCGAGCTTCTCAGGGCGAGCGGGTTAGTCCTCGCGCAGGAAGGACGGGATCTCGAGCTCGTCGTCGGAGCGCTCGCGCTCGGGTCGGCGGGGCTGGGGCTCACCGTTCGTCTGCTCCTGAGCCGGAGCGGCCTCGGTGCGACGGCGGCGCTTCGCCGTGCCGAATCCGGTCGCGATCACGGTCACGCGCACCTCGTCCCCCAGCGACTCGTCGATCACGGCGCCGAAGATCACGTTCGCGTTCGCGTCGGCGGCGCTCGTGACGACCTCCGCCGCCTCGTTCACCTCGAAGAGGCCGAGCTCGGCGCCGCCCGTGATGTTGAGGAGGATCCCGGTGGCGCCGTCGGCCGACTGCTCGAGGAGCGGCGAGGAGACGGCGGTGCGGGCCGCTTCGGCGGCCCGGTTCTCGCCCGATGCGGTGCCGATTCCCATCATCGCCGAGCCCGCATCGCGCATGATCGTGCGCACATCGGCGAAGTCGAGGTTGACGACTCCGGGGACGGTGATCAGATCTGTGATCCCCTGGACGCCCTGGCGCAGGATGTCGTCCGCGATTCGGAAGGCCTCGGTGACGGGCGTGCGCTTCTCGACGACCTGGAGGAGCCGGTCGTTCTCGATCACGATCAGGGTGTCGAGGCGGTCGCGCAGGTTCTGGATCCCCTGGTCGGCCTGCAGCAGGCGTGTGCGACCCTCGAATGCGAACGGCTTCGTGACGACGCCAACGGTGAGCGCCTCGAGCTCACGGCCGAGCTCGGCGACGATCGGCGCGCCGCCCGTGCCGGTGCCGCCGCCCTCCCCGGCGGTGACGAAGATCATGTCGGCGCCCTTCAACGCCTCCTTCAGCTCGTCGCGCGACTCCTGCGCGGCGGCCTGGCCCACGTTCGGGTCGGCGCCGGCACCGAGCCCGCGGGTGGCCTTCGAGCCGATGTGGATCTTGACGTCGGCGTCCGTCATCAGGAGCGCCTGCGCGTCAGTGTTGACCGCGATGAACTCGACGCCGCCGACGCCCGCGTCGACCATCCGGTTGACGGCGTTCGTGCCGCCGCCGCCAACGCCGACGACCTTGATCGCGGCGAGATAGTTGCCGGTTGCATCTCTCATGTCGGGGACTCCATCGCTGGTCTCGAGGGGGGCTCTACCTGAAGCTCGAGCAGAGGATAGCTGTGCTGAATAGTCGTTCGGCATGCACGGTATGTCTCCTTGTCGCGCCTGTCAACGCCAGCCTCAAGGCGAGGTCGAGCTTGCAGACTCAGCCTCGACTTGAGAGTCGAGAGTTGCAGAAGCAACTGGACGCTCGGGAACACAGACGTCCAGATAGCCGCCTCCCGCGAGCAGCGACGGGAGGAGCAGGCGCGCGAGCTCGAGCTTCAGTGTCCGATCCGAGTCGTCGCCGAGTCGCAGCTCGAACCCCGAGCGCAGCACGAGCGTCAGCTCCGCTTCGGTCGAGCGGACCGCCGCGACACTCGCCGGAAGCGGGCTACGTACGAGCGGCGCGACCGCCCGTACGGCCCGGCGCACGGCTCCCGGTACCGGCTCACCGAGCCTGAGCTCGGCCTGCTTCGTCAACCAGATCCGAGGGAGCCCTGCGCGCACACCCCGGTCGAGCGGCGCGATCACGCGCCCGCTCGCGGCGGCGAGCCACGACTCCTTCCCCTGTCGCAGAACGGCCACGGGGCGCTCCGGCACGATCGCTGCGGCCAGCGTGTGCGGAAAGGCGCGGTCGAACGAGACGGAAGCGACGGTCGGTACCGCCTCGACCGCCGCATCGAGCTCGGCGAGGTCGAGACCGACGAGAGGTCGTCCCTGCGCGGGCGCGAGCGCAGCGCGGACTTGGACGGAGACATGCGGCGGCGCGCCGACGACCTGGAGCTCTCGCACCGCGAATGCGGAGGTCCCGCGCGCCAGCCCGTAGGCACCGGCTGCGGCAGCGAGAAGCGCGAGCCCGAACGCAAGCGACCGTGCCAAGGGTGCCAACTTGATCAGCTCGAGACGACGTCCAGACCCCTGGGCCGGGACGACGGTGGCCACCCGCGGGCGCGACGGCGTCCGTGATCCTCTGCCAGCGGCCACGGAGACGACTTTCGCCGCGTGCGCAGCGCTTCCTACCCGCGTGCTTTTGAAGCACGAGGATCGTTCGAACGTCAAGCCTGACCCGGTGCAGGGCGTTGCTCAGGCTTCGACCACCCGTCCGCCGATGAATGGCCCCCATTCGCGGATGATCCGCTCGCCGTAGACCTCGGCGGATCCGTACGGGTCACGTGCGAGGAGCCGCTCGAGCTCGTCGGCGTCGGCGGTCTCGTAGATGATCAGCGCCCCGGAGCCATCGCTGAATGGGCCGGCCGCGATCACTTTCTTTTGTCGCTTCAGCTCGGCCAGGTACGCACGATGTCGAGACCGCGCGGCCAGCCGGCGGCTGCTGTCCTCCGGAAACTGGTACTCGAGCACGTAGAGAGGCATCAATCCGATCCCCGCGTGTTGGCGTCCACGCCCGACTCGAGCCGCGTCAGCTTCGCATCAATCGCGCCGAGATCGTCCCACAGACGTGCAATCTGATCCCGCACTCCCTCCCTGTGCGCCTCGAGGAGCTCACGCCGATCCGCGAGAGTCGAGGGTCACGTCCCATAGCGTGGTGTAGGAGCGCGTCGGACGGAGCCGGATGA
>JBPCJB010000267.1:0-8289 GCA_051005735.1 Gaiellaceae bacterium
CGAGCCCGGTCAGCAGCCCGAGCACCGCGCCTGCGAGGGCGTCCAGCGGGTAGTGGACGCCGACGTAGACGCGCGAGAACGCGATCAGCGCGGCCAGCGCGAAGAGCGGCCAGCGCAACCTCGGCACGGCCAGCGCCAACACGGTCGCGCACGCGAAGGCCACGGTCGCGTGTCCGGATGGAAACGAGCTGGTCGCGGGCAGGGAGACGAGCGGCGCGGGATCGGGATCGCGAAGCGGCGGCCGGTCGCGGTCGAGCCAATCCTTCGCGCCGCCCGACACCGCCTCGGCGACGAGAACCGTGGCGCCGGTACGGGCGGCGAGCGTCGGTCGCCGCCACGCAACGCCTGAGAGCACGAGGGCGAGGAGCAGCCAGATCGCGCCGAAGGAGCCGGCGTACGTGATTCCTTGCAGGAGCGGGTCGAGCACTCCCCACCGGTGATCGACGACCCATTCTTGCAGGGAGTGATCGAGTTGCTCCACGCGCGAAGCCTGCCGCAGGATGCCGGGCCGCTGCCGACCGGCCCCGCTACACCGGAAGCAGCTGTTTCGTCGACTCGATCAACGCCCGCGGGTCGAACGGCTTGCCGATGAACCCTTGCGCGCCGCGAGAGGCGGCCTCGGCTGCCGAGCGTTCGTCGACCTTGCCGCTGAACATGATCACTGGAATTGCACCCACACCGTGCCGTTCCTGGACGTGGCGCAGCATCTCCCACCCGTCCACGCGCGGCATCATCACGTCGAGCAGGATCAGATCCGGCGCCTGCTCGTCGAGCACCGCCAGTCCCTCGTCCGCGCTTCCCGCCTCGCGAACGGCATAGCCCTCCGCCTCGAGGTTGACCCGGACGTACTCGCGGAGCTTCGGGTCGTCGTCGACGATCAGCACGAGCGGCGCATCGCTTGCCGAAGGACTGCTGCGTCCGGCGCCTTCGAGGAACTGGTCGAGGTCCGCGCGGCGGTAGCGACGGTGCCCGCCCGGCGTCTTGAAGGACGAGACCTGGCCCGAGTCGGTCCATTTGCGCATGGTGCTCTGGGCGACCCCGAGATAGATCGCGGCCTGCCCGAGGGTCGGCCAGTCAGGCTGGCTCTCGCCCGTCCGTCTCCGCGCGCTTCCCGTCGTCACAAGCAGGAAATCTACCCAAACTTGGCTGTTTCTAAAAGGGGGCGCGTCCGTCTCCCAAACGCTACGGCGCGACGGTGACGGTCACCGTCGTCTTCGCGGCCGGCTGCAGCGGTTGCGGCTGCAGGGTGCGTACGCTCGTGCGGGTCCCGCCCGGTGCGGGCCCGTCGGCGAGGGCGCGGCCGATGGCGACGCCGACGAGCAGCACGATCACGCCGAGCAGACCAGCCGCCGCCGAACGCAGGAACCGGTTCTGGCGCTTCCGGCGACGCGCGCGCAGTCGTTCCTCGGAGAGGCTCACGGCTCGTAGTCGGCGGCGGCGCGCGAGTAGAGCTGGAACGCGGCCGCCTCGACGAGCGAGAGGGTTCGGGGCCAGCCCGGCGAGGAGGCCCGTCGCGCCACGATCTCGCGGCTCCAGGAGTCGGCGCCGGCGTATGCGCGCGTGAGCTCGGCGAGCGTGAACGTGCCGCCGACGCGACGGCGCAGCTCCTCCAGCACCGCGTCGACCTGCGCCAGCAGCCGCTCGCGCTCGCGCGCGTCCTCGGCCTCCTCGAGAAGCCGCCTGCGGCCTTCCTCCCACTCGCGCCGGGCGCTCTCGATCTCGACCTCCGACATGCGCTCGATGCTACTCAGACGTTCGGCGTGCAGCACCCATGCGGGGGCCAGAGCGGGTCGAGCTCTGCGAGAATGCGCTCGCCGAGCGCGTACCCCGGCCGGGCGAGGGCATAGGCGACATGGGCGTGCAAGCACTTGAGCCGGCGCGGGTTGGCGCTGCCGCCGATCCCGAGCCCGAGCGAGGCGCCGCCGTCGCGCCCGGTTCTCCCTCGGGCCAGCGCGCGACGCGCAGACCGCTGCTCCCCCGTCGCGCGCTCGAAATCCTCTGCGAGCTCGGAATCCTCCTCGACGGCCGAGCTCCAGCGCTCGACTCCGCCGGCGGCCTCGAGCCGGGCGACCGCGGCAACGAGCTGCGGACACGTGAGGTAGTAGGTGGTGGGAAACGGCTCGCCCGTGTCGTCGTAAGGCTCCTGCTCCGTGACGGCGGGCGTGCCGAAGGGGCAGCGCAGCGCTACACGACGGAACGCGCGGGGCCGGCGACCGAGCTGCCGTTCGACGAGCGCGCCATCATCCATCCCGCTCGATCGTAGCTTCGCTCAGCCGCGTGGCACGCTGCGCGCGCCGCCATTCGGCGATCCCCCGGACGACGAAGAGTTGCTCACCCGGGCGGACGAGCCCGTTACGCCGAGCTTCTCGCGTGAGGGCCGTGAGGGTTGCCGAATGCGCGAGCCGGACCTGCAGCCGAGTCCGCTCCGTTCGCAGCATGCGCACCTCGGCCTGGCGCGCGTTCAGCGTCGAGCGGGTCTCGACGTAGCTCGCGAGCGGCTGGTAGTAGAGGAACGCGACGAACCCGAGCACGCCGACGACGCACCAGCGCAGCAGGATCGCGGAGCGGTGCGAGCGCGCGCGGCGCTTCGGCTTCTTCCTCGGCGCGGCGTTCTCCTGCCGAGAGTTGAGGCGCTGTGCTCGCTTGGCCACGGCGTTCGTTTCCGCGCTCGCTGTCCGGCTCCTGCACGCGAGGCCGTACGTGCCCTCAGGGGGCCGACGGGGGCGAGCTTCGCTCGCCGGGAGCCGGCCGGCCAGGCGCGTCAGGCGATGTCGACCTTGATCACGTTCGTTGTCCCCGGCATGTTGACCGCAGTTCCTGCCGTGATCACGACGCGGTCGCCCTGCTCGACGATCCCGGTGCTCCGCGCCGCGTCGAGCGAGGTCGCCCAGAGCTCCTCGACGTCGGCGGCCTGCGGAATGTGCACCGGCGTCACCCCCCACTCGAGCGCCATGTGCTGAAAGGAGTGCTTGTGATGGGTCAGGCCGATGATCGGCCGCCGCGGCCTCAGCCGCGCGACCGCCGAGGCGGTCCTGCCCGTGAACGTGGGCACGAGCAGCGCCTTCGCAGCGAGCGCCTCGGCGATGTCGCAGGCGGCGTTCGACATCGCCTGGCCGATCGTCGGCTGCTCCGCGGCCTCGGGGATCTCGTGACGGTAGCCGAGGCTCGGCTCGACGGCGTAGGCGATCCGGTTCATCAGCGCGACCGCCTCGACCGGGTAGTCCCCAATCGCGGTCTCGCCCGAGAGCATCAGCGCAGAGGTTCCGTCGAGGATCGCGTTCGCGACATCCGACGCCTCGGCTCGAGTCGGCTCGGGCGCATGGACCATCGACTCGAGCATTTGCGTCGCCGTGATCACCGGCTTCCCCCGCTCGAGCGCGCGCAGGATGATCCGCTTCTGAAGGAGCGGCACGTCGGCGGCGCCGATCTCGACTCCGAGATCGCCCCGCGCGACCATTACGGCATCGGCCTCCCGAAGGATGTCGTCGAGCACGGCGACCGCCTCGGCCTTCTCGATCTTCGCGATCACGTGCGCGGTCGACCCGGCGGCCTCGATGAGCGTCCGCAGCGCCTGCACGTCCGCCGCGGTGCGGACGAACGAGAGCGCGACGTAGTCGACGCCGAGCTCGAGCGCGAACTGGAGATCGTCGATGTCCTTTCGCGTCAGCGAGGGAATCGGCAGCGGCACCCCGGGAAGGTTGACGCCCTTGTGCGA
Organism: Gaiellaceae bacterium; assembly: GCA_051005735.1. Taxonomy (GTDB): domain Bacteria; phylum Actinomycetota; class Thermoleophilia; order Gaiellales; family Gaiellaceae; genus Gaiellasilicea. Next base: position 3,716 of record JBPCJB010000267.1, read on the forward strand.
GCTGACGGTGCCGCCAACGAGCACCTCGCAGCGGGCGCGCCCCCGATTGACCTTCTCGACGCGTAGTCGCACCGAGCCGTCGTCGATCAGCACGTCGTTGCCGGGTTGGAGGATCGAGCCGAGCACGTCCGGCGCGACGGGCAGGTCGTCCGCCTGCGCCCCGTCCTCGCCGGCGATGGTCGCATATTCCCCGCGGACGAGCTCGACCGGCGCAGCGAGCTCGCCGATGCGGAGCTTCGGCCCCTGGAGATCGGCGATCACCGCGACGGGCCGGCCGACCTGCTCCTGGGCGGCCCGGATAGCCGCCGACGTCTTTGCGTGGGTTTCCTGCGTTCCGTGCGAGAAGTTGAGCCGCGCGCCGTCGATCGTCTGGACGAGTTGCTCGAGCACGCCCGACGCCGAGCTCGCGGGGCCGATCGTGGCGACGATCTTCGTCCGGCGCGGTTCCAGGGCCATCGCTAGAGGCTATCCGCGCTGCGAGCGAGGAAACGCGGACCAGCCCGGATAGACCGCCCGCTCGCCGAGCTCCTCCTCGATCCTGAGGAGGCGGTTGTACTTCGCGGTGCGATCGGAGCGTGCCGGCGCACCAGTCTTGATCTGGCCGGTGCCGAGCGCGACGGCCAGGTCGGCGATCGTGGCGTCCTCGGTCTCCCCCGACCGATGCGACATCACCACGGTGTAGCCGTGCTCGCGCGCGAGCCGGACAGCCTCGATCGTCTCGGTCAGGGTTCCGGTCTGGTTCCCCTTGACGAGGATCGAGTTGGCGGCGCCGCGCTCGATTCCCTCGCGTAGCCGCTCCGGGTTCGTGACGAAGAGGTCGTCGCCGACCAGCTGGACGCGGTCGCCGACCTCCTTCGTTAGAGCCTCCCACGCAGCCCAGTCGTCCTCGGCAAGGCCGTCTTCGATCGAGACGATCGGGTAACGGTCGCAGAGCTCGGCCCAGAAGGCCGGCATCTCGGCGCTCGCCTGCTCGCGGCCCTCGAAGCGGTAGACGCCGTTCTCGAAGAGCTCGCTCGTGGCCGGGTCGAGCGCGACCGCAATCCGCTCGCGGTGACCGGCGCGCTCCGCCGCTTCGAGAATCACGTCGATCGCCGCCTCGCTCGACTCGAGGTCGGGCGCGAAACCTCCCTCGTCGCCGACGAGAGTCGAGAGCCCGCGCTCGGACAGCACCTGCTTCAACGTGTGATAGACCTCGACGCCCAGCTGCAGCCCTTCGCCGAAGCTCGTCGCCTCGACCGGCACGACCATGAACTCCTGCAGCTCGATCGAGTTGTCCGCGTGCGCGCCGCCGTTGATCACGTTCAGCATCGGCACGGGCAACAGGTGCGCGTCCGGCCCGCCGAGCCAGCGGTAGAGGGGCTCGCCGGCGTCGGCTGCCGCCGCCTTCGCCGCCGCCATCGAGATACCGAGGATCGCGTTGGCGCCGAGCCTGCCCTTGTTCGCCGTTCCGTCCGCCTCGATCAGGCGCTCGTCGAGCGCTCGCTGATCAGCCGCGTCCAGGCCGGCGACCGCCTCTGCGAGCTCGCCGCCGACGTTCGCAACCGCTTGCGTCACAGCCTTGCCGCCGTAGGCCTTCCCGCCGTCGCGGAGCTCCACGGCCTCGTGCACACCCGTCGAGGCGCCGGAGGGCACGGCCGCTCGTCCCCATGCGCCGGACTCGAGCTCGACGTCCACCTCGACCGTCGGGTTCCCCCGCGAGTCGAGGATCTGGCGGCCGCGGACGGCGGCGATCCTGGCGCTCATTCAGCCTCCTTGGCGAGATCGAAGTAGCGGTCCTGCTGGGCGAGCGGCAGCTCGAGCCAGTTCTCCCCAGCGCTCGCGGCACGGCGCTCAGCCTCCTCGACTCGGCTGCGAAAGCGCGCGGTGGCGGCGCGAAGCTCGAGCTCGGGGTCGGCGTTCAGCCTGCGGGCGACGTTGACCGCAGCGAAGAGCAGGTCACCGAGCTCCGCGGCCTGCCGGGGATCGGGCGGCAGCTCGGGCGACGGCTCGGGCCTCTCGCGCAGCTCTGCCTTCAGCTCGGTGAGCTCCTCCTCGAGGTCGGCGAGCGCGCCGGCGAGATCGGGATACTCGAAGCCGACTGCGGCTGCGCGGCGCTGCACCTTCCGGGCGAGGGCAAGAGCGGGGAGCGACGCGGGAACGTCGTGGAAGACGCCCTCGCGCCCCTCCTGCTCGGTCTTCAGAGCCTCCCAGCGCTCGCGCACGCGCTCCGCAGTCTTCGCCTCCGCCGCGCCGAAGACGTGCGGGTGCCGGCGCACGAGCTTCGCGTGCACGCCGCGCGCAACCTGCTCGAGGTCGCCCTCGCCGCGCTCCTCGAGGAGCAGGGCGAGAAAATAGACCTGGAAGAGGAGGTCGCCGAGCTCGTCGAGCAGCTTCGCCGAATCGCCGCCCGCCGCCGCGTCCGCGACCTCGTAGGCCTCTTCGATCGTGTGCGGGACGATCGTCAGCGCGGTCTGCTCGCGATCCCACGGGCAGTCGCGTCGTAGCCGCCGCGTCAGCTCCTCGAGCTCGACGAGCGCCTCCGCCGAGCTCACTACTCCTCTGCGTCGGTCGTGGCGCCCGTCGTTCCGGCCGGCGGCGGAGTGAAGCCGATCGCATACGAGACTTGATCCTCGTACTCCTTCTTCAGGTCGTCGACCCACTTCGTCATTCTCTCGTTCTTCCTCGTCTGCCGGAGCTGCTGGCGAATCGACTCCTTGACCTCCGCGAGCGGCGTCACCTTGGCCGCCTTCGCCGTCTTCAGCGGCTGGATGATGTGGAAGCCGAACTCGGTCTTGATGGGCCGCGAGATCGCGTTGTTCTCGAGCAGGAATGCAGTCATGTCGAACGGCGCCACGGTCTGGCCTCTCGAGACCGTCAGCTTGCCGCCGTTCGCCTTCGAGCCGGTATCCAGCGACACCTTCCTCGCGAGCGCGTCGAAGTCGCCCCCGTCCTTCAGCTGGTCATAGATCCGAATCGCCTCGGGGCGGGTCTTGACGAGGATGTGGCGCACTTCTCGGCTCTCCGGCTGGCTGTACTGAGCCTGGTTCTTCTCGTAGTAGTCGGAGATCGCCTTGTCGTCGATCTTCACATCGGCGGTCACCTTGTTGAAGATCTTCTCGTTCAGGATCTGGGAGCGGATGTCCTTGCGCACCTGCGCGTCGGAGAGGCCCTGGTCGCGGAGCTGCTTCTCGTACTTCTTGCCATCGCCGCCGAAGTACTGTTTCTTGATCTGCTCGAGTCGGGCGTCGACCTGCTTCTCGGTCACCTCGATCTCCAGGTCCTCGGCCTGCTGCTCGAACTCGACGCGCTGGACGAGGAACTGCACCACCTGGTTCTTCAGGGTCTGGAACTCCTGCGAGCCCGCCGCCGGGAACTCGCGCTTCTGATCCTTGTAGCTCTTTTTCGACTGGTTGATGATGGCCTGGTACTCGGAGCGGGCCACCTTCTCGCCGTCGACGACGGCCACGGCGTCCTTCGGGACTTCGTCGTCGCCACCACAGCCGGCGGCGAAGAGGGCGAGGGCGAGAGCAGGGAGAAGAAGCAGGCGTGAGATCTTCATCGGTGAGGAGCGCTCCAGTGCAGAGGACGAGGTCGCAGTCCAGTGTAGCCAGGGTCAACCTCGATCAGGCGGCCTGGCGCGCGGTCACGAGCGCGTCGACGAGGTCGATCGCCCCGGTCAGCGCCTCGGTGCGCCGGCTCACCTCCCGCTTCGCGCTCGTGTAGACGGCGGTATCGGAGACGTCGCGGAGCGCCCGCAGCTCGGAGGAGCCGAGCACGAGCGGCCCGACCGTCGCGCGGCCGCCGCGGAAGATCAGGTAGTCCGCGCCGAGGCGCGCGAGCTTCAGCTTCGCCTCCTGGATCGCGAACAGGTGCTCGACCGGCTCGGGAACGGGCCCGTACCGATCCTCGAGCGCTGCGTGCAGCTCGCGCAACTCGTCGTCGGTCTCCGCGAGCGCGAGGCGGCGGTGGACGTCGATCTTGAGCGCCTCCGAGGCGACGTAGGTCGCGGGCACGTAGGCGTCCACGCGAGCATCAACCCGCACCGGCCTCGTCACGAGCCGGTGCTGGCCCTGGAGCTCGGCCACGGCCTCGGCGAGCATCTCGACGTAGAGCTCGAACCCGAGCGCGGCGACGTGCCCGGACTGCTCGGCCCCGAGGAGGTCGCCGGCGCCGCGGATCTCGAGGTCGCGCATCGCGATCTGGAAGCCGGCGCCGAGCTCGGTGTGGTCGGCGAGCGTCGAGAGCCGGGATCGTGCCTCCGGGGTCAGCTCCTGCGCATCGGGATAGAGCAGGTAGGCATGCGCGGTCACGTCCGAGCGGCCCACGCGCCCGCGGATCTGGTAGAGCTGGGCCAGCCCGAGCATGTCGGCGCGCTCGACGATCAGCGTGTTCGCCTGCGGGATGTCGATCCCCGACTCGATGATCGTCGTCGAGACGAGCACGTCGGCGTCGTTCCGCAGGAACGCGTGCATCTTCTCCTCGAGCTCGCGCTCGCGCATCTTCCCGTGCGCGACGATGAAGCGGAGCTTCGGGCAGAGCTGCTGCAGCTTCTCGGCTGCCTCCTCGATCGACTCGACCCGATTGTGGAGGTAGAA
>JBPCJB010000268.1:0-4069 GCA_051005735.1 Gaiellaceae bacterium
GTCTGACGGGCGCGACGATCGAGCACGCCCCCGCGGTGTGCCACGACTGCGTTTTCTGGCAGTCGCGCAGGACGCGACCGACGAGCAAGGCGCGCTGGATCGAGAAGACCGAAGCGGACTGGGGCGCATGGGGCGCGCTCTACCACGACGACGACGGGCGGCTGCTGGGCTCGATCCAGTACGGGCCGGCCGAGCTCTTCCCGCGCGCGGCGGAGCTGCCCGCCGGACCGCCCTCCAACGACGCCGTCCTCGTCACCTGCGTCTACCTCGTCTCGGCGGCGAGCCCCTGGGTGGAGCAATCGCTCTTCCTCGCCGCCATCGGCGAGGCGCGCGACAAGGGCGCGAAGGCGCTCGAGACGTTCGCCTTCCGTTACCCCGAGGGCGAGTCGACCTACGAGCGATTTCTCGTCCACCGGACGGTCTTCCCGCGCGACTTCTTGGCCGACTTCGGCTTCAGGACGGTTCGCACAGAGGGTCGCGTCGAGCTGGCACGGCTCGACTTCGGCGGCCTGATCCCGGTCGAGGAGGGCAAGCGCTCGAAGGTGCTGCAGCTCGTCCAGGAGGCGTTCGCCCCGGCTCCCGTCCCGCAACGGCCCTAGCCGATGGCGACGCGCCTACCGACGACGACGCTCGTCGCCGACCTCTCCGTCCAGCGGATCGGGTTCGGCGGGATGCGGATCACGGGCACGGGCATCTGGGGCGAGCCGCCCGATCGCGAAGCGGCGCGGGAGGTCGTGCGCGAGGCCGTCCGGCTCGGCGTCGATCACGTCGATACCGCGGATTCGTACGGCCCGGACGTGAGTGAGGAGATCGTGGCCGAGGCGCTCCACCCCTACCCAGAGGGACTCGTGCTCGCCACGAAGGGCGGCTATCTCCGCGACGGCCCGTTTCAGTGGCGGGCCGACGGACGTCCGGAGCGGCTCCGCGAGGCTTGCGAGGGGAGTCTGCGACGCCTGCGGCTCGACACGATCCCGCTCTACTACTTCCACGTTCCGGATCCCGCGGTCCCGTTCGAGGAATCGATCGGCGCGCTCGCCGAGCTCCGCGATGAGGGCAAGATCTTTCACGTCGGTGTCTCGAACGTCGATCTCGCGCAGCTCCGGCGCGCGCAGGCGATCGTCCCGATCGCGGCTGTCCAGAATCACTACAACCTCGCGGAGCGCGAGCACGAGGACGTGCTGCGCGCCTGCGAGGAGGAAGGGATCGCGTTCGTGCCCTGGTTCCCGCTCTCGAAGGGAGCGCTCGCGGACGGCCGAAGTCGCGAGTTGAAGCGGATCGCGACCGAGCACGACGCGACGCCGGCTCAGGTTGCGCTCGCCTGGCTCCTGCACCGCTCGTCCGCGATCTTGCCGATCCCGGGCACCGGCGACCTGGCGCATCTTCGCGAGAACGTCGCGGCTGTTGAGATCGAGCTCACCGGTGAGGAGCTCGCTTCCCTCGAGCGGTTCCGCGCGCCCGGGAAGAGGATTCCGCAGCCGCTGCGCGAGGTGGCGAAGCGGGTGATTCGCGCCGTCAGGCGCCGCTGAGGTCGATCTCCTCGACCGGCTCGACGAGCCGGGAGCTCAGATGGAGCGAGCGCGTCGTCCGTCGCTTCTGCTCGATGTCCCGGAAGACGCGCTCCACGTCGGCGACGGAGAGCTCCACAGCGTCCGCGACGGCCTCGGCGGGCAGGCCGTGGTTGTGCGCATAGAGGCAGAGGTCGAGCTTCTCGTATGGGAGCGAGAAGAAGAACTCCTCCTGGCTCTGCGGGAGCGAATAGGTGTCTGTCGTGGGTGGCCGAACCCGAATCTCCTCCGGGACGCCGAGATACTCCGCGAGCCGGTAGACCTGGGACTTGTACAGGTGCGCGATCGGCTTCACGTCGGCCGCTCCGTCGCCGTTCTTGACGAAGAAGCCCTGGTCGTACTCGAGCCGGTTCGGCGTCCCGGCGACGGCGTAGTTGAGGCGATCCGCGTGGTAGTACTCGATCATCTTCCGCGTCCGCTGCTTGAAGTTCGTCGCGGCGACGATCGCGAGGCTCTGCTCGGCGGTGAGTCGGTGGCGCTCCTGCCGCCCGTCCGGCGACTCGACGACGAGGAAGAGCACGCGGTAGAGGTCGTTGCCGACCACGTCGGGAAGCACGATCTTCAGCTTCCAGCCGCTCGTGAAGGCGGGGACGAGCTCGCGCACCGTCTCGTCGCGCCGCTCGTAGCAGCGCGCGGCAGCGAGGATCGGCGTGATGTTCTCGACGACGTACGGAATCCTGAACGTGGCGACGACCGCGTGGCTCAGGCGCAGGGTCTCCGCCTCGGAGTCGGTCTCGGGAGCGAGCACGCCGAGGACGCGCTCAGGCCCGAAGGCGCGCGCGCAGAGAGCGCACGTGACGCTGCTGTCGATCCCGCCGGAGATGCCGAGCACCGCGCCGCGCCGGCGAAGCGTCTTCCCGACGATCGTCCGCAGCTCTGCGACGATCCGCTCCGTGGCGGCGGCCGGATCGAGCTCGAGCACGCTCGGCGTCAGGCGCGCCCCCGCCGCCATCGCGTCTACGCCGCGCCGCGCGCCGCGCGCTTCCGCTCGACGAAGCGCACGATGTTGTCGATCGACTCGAGGTTCTCGGGCAGGAGCTCGCCGTCCGAGACCTGGATGCCGTAGGTGTCCTCCAGCCAGCCGATCAGCTCGAGGATGCCGGTCGAGTCGATGATCCCGGCCTCGACGAGCGAGGCGTCGCCCGAGAGGCTGCCCGGGTCGTCGCCGAGGAAGAAGTTGGTGGCGAGAAACCGCCGCACGTCAGCCTCCATCGCTCGATTGTGTCAGACGCGCTCGCCCGGTCGTGCCCCGCCTAGCGCCCACCTTGCGATGGGGCGACGGTGGCTCTACGGTGCGGAGCATGTGTGGCCTGGCCGGTATCTACTCCCGTTACGAGCGCGCCTCGCGCGAGCTCCTCCTCGACATGGCGGGCGAGCTCCGGCATCGCGGCCCTGACGGAACCGGCCTCTACCTGGACGACCGCTTCGGGATGGCGAACACCCGGCTCGCGATCGTCGATCTCGAGGGGGGCGACCAGCCGCTCTCCGACGAGCGCGGTCGCTTCTGGGTGATGCAGAACGGCGAGCTCTACAACTACGTCGAGCTGCGCGACGAGCTCGGCGAGCTCGGCCACGACTTCGCGACGCGCTCGGACACCGAGGTGATCGCCCATGCCTACGAGCAGTGGGGCGCCGAGTTCCTGCACCGCCTGAACGGCGACTTCGCGCTGGCGATCTGGGATCGCGAGCGACGCGAGCTGTTCCTCGCGCGCGACCGCTTCGGAGTTCGGCCGCTCTTCCTCGCAGACCTCGGCGGCGACTTCTGCTTCGCCTCCGAGGCGAAGGCCCTGCTCCGCCATCCCTCGGCGTCCCGGCAGCTCGATCCGGTCGGAGTCGTCGACGTCTTCACCCTCTGGTCGACCCTCCCCGACCGGAGCGCGTTCGCCGGGATCCGCCAGCTCCCGGCGGCGCACTACCTCGTGGTGGGCGAGGACGGCGCCCAACGCCTGACGCGCTGGTGGGATCTCGACTTCTCGGGCGAGGGAGACGCGACGCGCCCCGAGCACGAGCTCGTCGAGGAACTGCACGCGCTCCTCGCCGACTCCGTTCGGATCCGACTCCGCGCCGACGTCACGGTCGCGACCTACCTGAGCGGCGGGCTCGACTCGTCCGAGCTCGCAGCGCTCGCCTCGAAGCAGCTCGGCGAGGGAACGCTCTCCGCCTTCGGCGTCGGCTTCTCGGACGCGCAGTTCGACGAGAGCGCGGAGCAGGACGAGATCGCCCGCCGGCTCGACGTGAGCTTCCAGCGGACGAACGTCGATGCACGCGCAATCGCCGACGTCTTCCCGCGAGTGATCGAGCTGGCGGAGCAGCCGCTCCTGCGGACCGCGCCCGCGCCGCTGCTCCACCTCTCCAGCTCGGTCCGGGCGGCCGGGCTGAAGGTCGTCCTGACCGGCGAGGGGGCCGACGAGCTCTTCGGCGGCTACGACATCTTCCGCGAGGACAAGGTGCGGCGGTTCTGGGCGCGCGAGCCCGAGTCGAGCCTCCGGCCGCTGCTCTTCCGC
>JBPCJB010000269.1:0-19956 GCA_051005735.1 Gaiellaceae bacterium
TTCTGGATCGGCAGCTGCACCTTGACGAGCTCGCGAACGCCCGCGTGCCTGGCCGCCTTGTTCATCTCGCCGAGAACCGACCAGTGGCCGACCTCGCCGGCCTCCGCCATCGTCATGAATTCCATCCCGTCGAGGATGTCCGAGTCGCGGTCGAGGTAGGTCTTCAGCATCTCGCCGCCCTTCTTCTTGACCGTGCGCGCCTCGGCCAGGATCTTGCTCTTCTTGCCGTCGAACGTGCCGGCGAGGTCGGCGCCGCCCTTCTCCGCCGCGGCGGCCTCGCTTCGCATCTGCTTCATCTGCTTTGCGAGATCGGGCGGCGGGCCGAGCTTCGAGATCCGGTCGATCGCGACCTGCGCGGCCATCGCCAGTCCGATCACCTCGCCGAGCTTCGTCTCCAGGTTCGTCAGCTCTGCCATGTCGCTCCTCTTGTCGGTTCGTCGGGTCAGATGCCGTGCGCGAGTCGCTCCGCGAGCACCTCTGGAAGGTGCAGCGTGCGCATCTCCGCCTGCGTCGACTCGAACGGGTAATCGGTCCGGCAGAAGGTTGCCCGACCAGCGCCGTTGTCAATCACGAGCCAGGCAGCCCGAGGATCGCCGTCGCGAGGTTGACCGACCGAGCCCGGGTTGAGGATCCGGCGCGCTCCACCGCCCAGCTCGACGGTCGTTCCCGCCATCGCCTTTCCGCCGCGAAGGCGGTCGCCGCCGGAGATCTCGAGCGCGATATGGCTGTGGCCGACGAGCACGAGTGGCTCGCTCGTAGCCTTGAACGTCCAGCACGCCGACTCGTCGTCGGTCACGTAGTCCCAGATCGGGTCGCGGGCGCTTCCGTGGAAGAGCTCGGCCGAAGGCGTCCGCCCGCTCGGCGCCAGCCCGGCCAGGAACGCGACGGACTCCGGATCGAGCTCGGCTCTCGTCCACTCTGCTGCCGCTGCCGCCTCTCCCGCGAAGGCGGAGAGCTCGATCTTCCCGAGCACGACGAGATCGTGGTTTCCCGCCAGACACACCGAAGATCGCTCGCGCACGATCGCGACGCACTCGTTCGGCCGCGGTCCGTAGCCGACGACGTCGCCGAGACACCAGAGCTCGTCGATCCCGTGTGCGTCGATCGCCGCCAGCACTGCCTCGAGAGCGTGCAAATTTGCGTGAATGTCGGAGATGACAGCGATGCGCATCGGGCTGGGCGCGACCCTAGCCGTCGGCTGGCTGGGAGCGGCGGCTCTGCTGTGGAGGACGAGCACGCCGGGCCTCGTGGTCCCCGAGCACGCTGCGGCCTCGCTCTTCGACGCCGCGACGCTGCGCCGGAATGCGCGCTACGAGAACGGCCTCGCAGCGCTCTGGGCGGCCGGCCTCGTGCTCCAGATCGCGGCGCTCTGGCTGCTCGCTCGACGCGGGCCGAAGCTGCGCGGGCCGCTGCTCCCGCATGCGGCGCTCATGGGCGCGCTCGTCTTCGCGTCGTTGTGGGTGGCCGAGCTGCCGGTGCGACTCGGCGTCCACTGGTGGCGGCGGCGCTACGACGTGTCCGAGCTCGGCTATCTCGGCTACCTCTCCGGACCCTGGTCGACCACGCTCGGAGAGCTGGCGCTCGCTGCGCTTGCGGGACTCGCAATCGTCGGCGCGGGTCGCGTGCTCGGTCGCCGCGCCTGGCTCGGGCTCTGGGCCGCATTCGTCGCGCTCGCGGTCGCCTACGTCCTCGTCTACCCGAGCCTGCTCGCTCCGCGACTCCGGCCGCTTCAGGACAGAGAGCTGGCAGCGCAGATCGACCGGCTGGGCGCGCTGGTCGGCCTCAGGGAGATCGAGGTCGAGGTGCGGAAGGCGCGCGAGCGGACGCGGGCGGTCAACGCGGAGGCGATCGGCGCCGGCCCGACGACACGGGTGATCCTCTGGGACACGCTGCTCGCACCCGAGGTGGGTCGTGGCGAGGTGCGCTTCGCCGCCGCGCACGAGTTGGGTCACGTCGCGCGTCGGCACCCGTGGAAGGGAGTCGCCTGGTTCGCGCTGCTCGCGCTTCCCGGGGCGTGGCTGCTCGGCCGGGCCGCCCGACTCCAGGATCCCCGTGCCCTCCCGCGGGTCGCGCTCGTCCTCCTCCTCCTCCAGCTTGCGACGCTACCGTTGGCGAACGCGATCTCGCGGCGCTACGAGGCCGAGGCCGACGCCGTCGGGCTCCGGCTCACGCGCGACGTGCGCGCCGCGGAGGCCCTCTACCGGCGGTTCGCACGCACGAGCCTGAGCGATCCCGATCCGCCCCTCCTGCTCCACCTCCTGCGAGACGCCCACCCGACGCTCGTCGAGCGGATCGCTACTGCTCGCGCGGGGGTGCCTCCGGGAGATCCTGGATCCCCTTGACGGTCGCGTACTTCGACCACGAGTCCTGGAGCGCGTCGAGGAGCTCCTTGGCGAACTTCGGCGACATGTTCACCCGCGTGACGACCACGCCGGGAACATCGCCCTCCTCGGCCTCGTGGTCGATCCGCGCGAACGTAAGCGTGAACTCGTACTCCGAGAAGGAGATGTTGGCGAAGTTCGCGTAGACGCCGACGAGGTGATCCGGGTCGATCTGGATGTTGAGCTGGCGCTCCGGGGCGGCGTCGTCCACGCCCGTACGATAACCCCGTGGAGAGCGTGAACGTCGGCCGGAGGAACTCGTCGTCCCCGGACGCCGTACGCGACCTCGAGCTCGCGCTCGCGGGCGCGGCCGGTAGCGAGGTCGCGCTGGAGCGGCCCGGCGACCCGTCGCATGGCGACTACGCGACGAACGTCGCGCTCCGGCTCGCGGGGGTGCGCAGGCAGCCGCCGCGCGCGATCGCCGAGGAGCTCCGCGAGCAGGCGCTCGGCCTGCCGGCCGTCGAGCGGGCGGAGGTCGCCGGACCCGGCTTCGTCAACCTCTGGCTCGGCACAGCCTGGTACGGCGATGCGCTCGCCGGGATCCTCGCCGCGGGCCGGGACTATGGCGGCGGCTCCGCGGCGCCCCCGGAGCGCATCCAGGTGGAGCTCGTCTCGGCCAATCCCACCGGCCCGATCGTCGTCTCGGCCGCGCGGAACGGCGCCTACGGCGACTGCGTCGCGCGCCTGCTTGCGTTCGCTGGGCACGAGGTCGAGCGCGAGTACTACTACAACGACGCCGGCAGCCAGATGGAGCGGTTTCGCGCTTCCGTCGAGGCGGCGCGGCGCGGGGATGAGCCACCCGAGGACGGCTATCGCGGCGCGTACGTCGCGGAGCTCGCGGCGGCTTCGGGAGACCCGGTGCCGGAGATGCTGGGCAGGATCGAGGCCTCGCTCGAGCGCTTCCGGATCCACGTCGACTCCTGGGCGCTCCAGAGCGAGCTCGAGGGGCGGCTTCCCGAGTTCCTGCCGAAGCTCGAGACCTACGAGCGGGACGGCGCTGTCTGGCTCCGTTCGGGAGCGCACGGGGACGACAAGGATCAGGTCGTGATCCGCTGCGCGGAGAAGGGCGGCCTGCCGACCTACCGCGCCGCGGACATCGTCTACCTCGCCGACAAGCTCGACCGCCGCTTCGACCGGGCGATCTACGTCCTCGGCGCCGACCATCACGGCACCCGCAACTGGTACGCGGCGATCGCCCGGATGCTCGGCTTCGATCCCGGCCGCGTCGAGGTGCTGCTCTACCAGTTCGTCCATCTCGTCCGCGGCGGGGAGACGACGAAGATGTCCAAGCGCGCGGGCGACCTCGTCACGCTCGACGAGCTGATCGACGAGGTCGGGGTCGACGCGGCGCGCTGGTACCTCGTCAACCGCGGTCACGACCAGACGATCGCGATCGACGTCGACCTGGCTGCGGAGAAGAGCCGCAAGAACCCGGTCTACTATGTCCAGTACGCGCATGCCCGGATCGCGAGCATCCTCCGCAACGCCGAGACGTCGACCGCGTCTCCGGAACCGCCGGCCGAGCTGGCCGTCGAGGAGCGCGACTTGATCAAGCGGCTCGCCGAGTTTCCGGCGCTCGTCGCGGAGGCAACCGAGCGCCGCGCCCCGCACGCGCTCCCGAACTACGCTATTCAGCTCGCGGACGACTTCCACCGCTTCTATCACCACCACAAGGTGCTCGGCGCCGAGGCGGAGGCGTTCCGGCTCGCGCTCTGCAGAGCGGCTCAGGCAGTCCTCGCGCGCAGCCTCGACCTCGTCGGCGTCGACGCGCCCGACCGGATGTGACAGTCGTGGACACGAGCGTCTTGCGAACTAGATGCTGAAGGTCGAGGTGATCCTCGGCGTGATCGCGAGCTCGATCGCGATCCTCGCCTTCTTCGCCAAGGCGGTCGCGAACGTGCGGCGCGGGAGACGAGAGGAACGCGCGCGGAAGGATTCGCCGCCACGACGCGAAATCTCGTCCGGTGAATGAGCTATCTGATCATCTCCACGATCGTCGCGGTCGTCGCCGTGATGGCGGTCCTGAACGGGATCGGCCTGCGCCGCCAGGGCAAGCGGGACGAGGGTACGGCCTGGATTCTCGCCGCCGCGTTCGGCGTGATCGTGGTGATCGGCGGCTGGGGCGCCTTCCGCTCCTTCCACTCGGTCAACGCAGGTCACGTCCTCGTGGTGCGTCAGTTCGGCGAGATCGTCGGCCAGCGACCCGCGGGCTTCCAGACGATCGCGCCTTGGCAGAGCTCGGAGGAAGTCTCGACGCAGGTCGAGAGCCAGCGCTTCCTGATGGACGATCGGACGGCCCCCGCTGAGGGCGTGATCCCGTCGGGCCCGGCGGTGAGCGAGGAGACGCAGCCGGTCTACGCCGTCGTCACCCTCAACTACCGCGTCTCAGAGACTGCGATCCAGGAGCTCTACACCGAGGTCGGCCCGGCCTTCTTCGACAAGGTCGTCGCGCCGCGCGTCTTCCAGGTCTTCAAGAACGAGACGGTCAAGTTCAAGTCGATCAACGTCGCCCCGAACCGCGAGCAGATCCGGACCGAGGTCCAGGAGGCGCTCGACCGGCAGCTCCAGGGCTTCTCGATCGACGTCGTCGACTTCCTGATCAACGACCTCAAGTTCCCGGAGGAGTTCACGCAGGCGATCGAGCGCAAGCAAGTCGCGACCCAGGACGCGCTCGCCGCCGCGCAGAAGGTCGAGCAGTCGAAGGCCGAGGCACAGCAGGAGATCGAGCGCGCCCGCGGCCAGGCCCAGGCGCAGCGGCTCCGCGCCAGCTCGCTCACCGACCGCAACCTCCAGTTCGAGGCGCTCCAGATCCTCAAGGAGGCGCCGCCGCAGATCGTCTTCCTGCCCGCCGGCCAGGGCAACCTGCTCGATCCCTCGACCTTCCTCCGGTCGGCCCCCACAACGACGCCCTAGGAGGGTTTGGCGGAACGTCCCTCGTCGGCTCAGGGCGGCGTTTCGCCAAGCCCTCCTAATAGGATGGCGGCGCTGTGGCCGCTCCCGACCGGAACCTCGCGCTCGAGCTCGTCCGCGTGACCGAGGCGGCCGCGCTCGCAGCCTCCGGCTGGGTCGGGCGCGGCGAGAAGGAGAAGGCCGATGCCGCCGCGGTCGACGCGATGAGGCTCGTTCTCGACACGGTGCGGATGAACGGCGTCGTCGTGATCGGCGAGGGCGAGAAGGACGAGGCGCCGATGCTCTACAACGGCGAGGAGGTCGGCGACGGCAGCGGCCCGGAGGTAGACGTCGCCGTCGATCCGCTCGAAGGAACGCGGCTGACCGCGCTCGGACAGCCGAACGCGATCGCCGTGATTGCGGTCGCCGAGCGCGGGACGATGTTCGATCCCGGCGCGGCGTTCTACATGGACAAGATCGCCGTCGGCCCCGAGGCGGCGGACGCGATCAGTATCGACGCCTCGCCGACGGACAATGTCCACGCCGTCGCGAAGGCGAAGGGCCTCGACGTCAGCGAGCTCACCGTCGTCGTGCTCGAGCGCGACCGCCACGAGGAGCTGATCGGCGAGCTGCGCCAGTCGGGCGCGCGCGTCAACCTGATCCGCGACGGCGACGTCGCCCCGTCGATCGCCGCCGCGCAAGCGTTCGCCGGCGTCGACATGCTGATGGGGATCGGCGGCACGCCCGAAGGCGTCATCTCCGCCGCCGCGATCAAGTGCCTGCGCGGCGCGATCCAGGGCAAGCTGTGGCCGCGCTCGGACGAGGAGCGAGCGGCACTCGTCGATGCGGGGGTCGACGTCGACCGGGTGCTCACGACCGACGATCTCGTCGCGGGCGATGACGTGTTCGTCGCCGCGACCGGTGTCACGAGCGGCGTCTTCCTTCGCGGCGTTCGGGTCAGCGCCGCCGGCGCCGAGACCGAGTCGATCGTGATGCGCTCGCGGTCCGGCACCGTTCGGCGCATTGCCGCCTACCACCCTTCCGGCAAGGTCAGGGAACTGATGAAAGGACAACGAGATGGCAGCTGATCTGCACGCAACGGCGAAGGAGCTGGTCGCCGACGATCGCGGGATCCTCGCGGCCGACGAGAGCTCCGGGACGATCAAGAAGCGCTTCGACACGATCGAGCTGGAGTCGACCGAGGAGAACCGGCGGGCCTACCGCGACCTGCTCTTCACGACACCCGGCTTGGAGGAGTCCGTCAGCGGTGTGATCCTCTACGACGAGACGCTGCGCCAGGCCTCAGCCGACGGGACGCCGTTCGCCGAGCTCCTTGCAGGCCGCGGGATCATTCCCGGGATCAAGGTCGATACCGGCGCCAAGCCTCTCGCGGGCGCGCCCGGAGAGACAGTGACGGAGGGGCTCGACGGCCTGCGCGAGCGACTTGAGGAGTACCGCGGTCTCGGTGCGCGCTTCGCGAAGTGGCGCGCGGTGATCACGATCGGCGACGGCATCCCGACCGCGTACTGCATCGAGGCGAACGCGCACGCGCTCGCCCGGTACGCCGCCCTCTGCCAGGAGCAGGGGCTCGTCCCGATCGTCGAGCCCGAGGTGCTGATGGACGCCGACAACGACATCGAGACGTGCTACCGCGCGACGAAGCGGACGCTGCACAAGGTCTTCGACGAGCTCTACCACCAGCGCGTCGACCTGCAGGGAATCCTGCTCAAGCCCAACATGGTGATCTCCGGGAAGGGCTCATCCACGCAGGCGAGCACTCAGGAGGTGGCCGAGTGGACGCTGCGTTGCTTCCAGGAGACCGTGCCGGCCGCGGTTCCGTGAATCGTCTTCCTCTCCGGTGGCCAGTCGGACGAGCAGGCGAGCGCCAACCTGAACGCGATCAACTCGTGCGGTCCGCAACCGTGGGTGCTCTCGTTCTCGTACGGCCGCGCGCTCCAGGCGCCGGCGCTCGCCGCGTGGGGCGGCAGGAGCGAGAACCTCGAGGCGGGCCAGTCGTTCCTCGCCCTCCGCGCCCGCTGCAACAGCGCCGCGGTCGCCGGCCGGTACTCGGCAGAGATGGAGGAGCTCAGCCGCTCGTCGTAGCGGGCGCCACCGTGCGCAGACCCGCGAGCCTGGCGGCTGCCGACTGCCGCTCGTCGTAGCTAACGAACGCGTCGAGCGGCGTGAGGTCGACGGCTGCGGCGACGTGGATCGCGTCCAGCGCTCGAAGGGCCGGTTCGGCGAGAGCGCCTGCGGTGACGAGTAGCGCCCGGTCGAGCGGGAGCAGCGCCAATGCGTCGAGAAGCTCGCCTGCGCGGACGAGCAGGATGGGGGAGGGGATCCGCGCATCCTTGGCGGCGGCGCGCTGAATCGCCCTTGGCACCTCGGTGAGCACGAGCTCGCACGAGACGAGATCGGCGTCGGCGACGAATGCCCGGAGCGCTGCGCTCTCGGGCTCGTCCCGGACCAGCTTCACCAGAGCCGAGGCGTCCGCGTAGAAGAGCGCCATGGAATCAGCGGTCGCCGCGGATCTCGTCGAGCGCGCGCGTCAGAGCGTAGGTATCGCCGTCGAGCTGCAGCGGCTCGGGCAACCCGCGGCGGGTCGGACGCGACACGCGCCCCTCGGCGAGCAGCCGGTCGAGTTCGCCGCCCGCGGTCGGCGGGGGCCCGAGTTCCGCGACGGGTCGATTCCGATCCGTGACGACGAGTCGTTCGCCGCGCTCGACGCGCCGCAGGTAGACGCTGAGGTTCTGCCGCAGCTCGGCGACACCGACGGTGGTCTTCATGTACACGAAGGTAGCAGAAGCGGGCGCTGGCGCCCGCTCCGCGGCGTTGCCAGGGAGTTCCTAGCGCGAGGAGCGCCGGCGGGCGCGGCCGACCTCTCTCTCGACGAGCACGGAGACCGCGGTCGCGACCCGGCCTTCGTCAGTCTCGACCGGAGTGAGCTGGACGGGGAGGCCGGCGCAACGGCCGACGGGGGCCTCGCCGGGAAGAAAGCCCGCGCGGTTGACGGCGATCCGCTCGCCCTCGGCCGTGCGGATGAAGCCGTAGTCCTTCTCCTCGTTGAAGAAGAGCATCTTTCCTTCCACGTCCGTCTCCCTCCGTCGTCGGCCGGCAACGCGTTTCGTGCCGCAAGAGGCCATCCTAGCCCAGTCAGCGAGGTCGCCTGAGCCCGCGGAAGGGTCGGACGACGGTCAACCCGTCGGCTCGCAGGATCAACACGTTCCGCGGGCCACCACCCCTTGCCCAGCGCGCAAGCACGGTGACGGGATGTCCAAGCTCGAGATAGACGCGGCCGACGACGCCGTCGGCGCCTCTCGACCCTCTGGCTCCTCCGGCACTCATGCTCGTGAAGCGGGCGATGGGGCTCGAACCCACGACCCTCAGCTTGGGAAGCTGATGCTCTACCAACTGAGCTACACCCGCGTGTCCGCCATTCTAGCGTCGTTCCCGGCGCGCGACTCGAGCGCCTCACGTACCCGCCGGACGAGCGCCTCGACTGCGAACGGGTTCTCGATCAGCGCGCTCTCGTCGAACGCTGCGCGCCGAGGAGCGCTTCGTCGGCGTAGCCGGACATGGGCAGCACCTCGATCGTGGGGCGTGACGCAGCGACGCGCGCTGCGACCTCAGGCCCGCGCAGGCCGGGCATGACGACATCGGTGAGCAGGAGATCGATCCGCCGCGAGTCGCTCTCGGCGAGCTCGATCGCCTCGGAGCCGTTGGCGCAGGCGATCACCGTGTAGCCGCAACGCTCGAGCACTCGCCGCGCGAGGGCGCGAACGACGTCTTCGTCCTCGACGAGCAGGATCGTCTCGAAGCCGTGCTCGTCGAGCTGCGCAGGCGCGGGCTCGGGCGGCGCGGGCTGCTCGGGGACGCGCGGGAGTCGGACGCGGAAGCTCGAGCCCGCTCCCGAACGACTCTCGATCGTGATTCCACCGCCGCTCTGGCTGACGATTCCGTAGACCGATGCGAGTCCGAGCCCGTTGCCCTTGGCCCCCGTCGTGAAGAAGGGCTCGAAGATCTGCGCCTTCGTCTGCTCGTCCATCCCGATCCCGGTGTCGGCGACCTCGAGCTCGATCGCGGGGCCGGCTTCCAGGTCGAGCTCGCGCGTCGAGATCGTCAGGCGTCCGCCGCCTGGCATCGCGTCGCGCGCGTTCACGGCGAGATTGACGATCACCTGCTCGATCTGGCCCGGATCGACGCGCACGGCGCCCAGGCTCGGCGCCGTCCGGAGCTCGAGCTCGACGTGCTCTCCGAGCAGGCGCCGCAGCAGCGAGCCGATCTCGGCGAGCGCCTCGTTCAGATCCACCGCCCGCGGCTGCAGCACCTGCCGCCGGCCGCGAGCAGCTGCCGGGTGAGCTCGGTCGCCCGGTCGGCCGCGCGGTGGATCTCGCCGAGAATCGTGGGCGAGCTCGACGTCGCCGTTCGCCCGCTCGAGGAGGAGCGACGTGTAGCCGGAGATCGCGGTCAAGAGGTTGTCGAAGTCGTGGGCGACACCGCCCGCGAGCCGGCCGATGCTCTCGAGCTTCTGCGCGCTCAGAAGCTCCGCCTCGAGCTGCTTCGGTTCGGTCACGTCGCGGATGAAGCCGATGTGCAGGCCGCGGAGGACGTGTGCGCTCAGCGAGCCCTCGACCTGCCGCATGCTTCCGTCGGGGCGGAGCACGTCCCGATCCCTGAACGTCGAGTCGGTGGTCCGCAGGGACTCCCAGTCCGCTTCCACCCGCTCGAGGCGATCCGGTGGGAAGAAGTCGTCGATCGTGCGTCCGACGAGATCGTCCTTGTCCCGGCCGAACAGGGTGCAGGCGCCGGGATTGACGTCCAGCAACCGCCGCTCGTCGTCCATGATCACGACCGCGTCGACCGACGTCTCGAAGACCGCTCGCAGTTTTTGCTCCTGCTCGCGCAGTGTCGTCTCGGAGCTTCGGCGCTGGATCGCCGCGGCGACGAGGCTCGCCGCCAGCCGCAGAGCCTCGCTCTCCGTTGAGGTCCACTCGCGTTCGTTCGCGCGGTCGTCGAAGCCGATGAAGCCCCACCACGCTCCGCCGACGAGGATCGGGACGGTCATCACGGACTCGATCTGCTGAGCGGCGAAGAGTGCCCGCTCGGGCTCGGGCAGGCGGGAGACGACGCCGGCGAGGACCTGGTTCGAGCCGACGAGCCGCTCGAAGCGCTCGAGCCCCACTTCGGCGAGCGACATCTCTTGCAGCAGCTCGTTCTCGAGCTTGGGCTCGACGCCCGACGCCACCACTCGAACCGCTGGCTCGTGACGACTCGTCCATCCGAGCCAAGTCCGTTCTCGAAGAGGTAGGCGTGGCTCGCGCCGACGGCGGTGCCGAGCCGCTCGAGCAGCAGCGGCGCCGCGGTCTGCCAGTCGGGCTCGGCGAGGAGCTCCGCGGCGCTCCGGCTGACCGCCTCGAGATCGCCTCGCGGCGCAGCAGCTCGCTCTCGGCCCGGGCGCGCTCGGAGCGAGAACGGGCGTCGGAGAGGATGACGGCGAGTTGATCCGCGACCTTCCGAAAACGTCTGGATCTCGTAGCCGCTCCAGCGTCGAGGCTGCGGGCTATCGAAACGAGGACGCCGAGGAGCTCGTCTCCCGCATGCACGGGCGCGTCGACGTACGCCAGGATTCCCCGCTACGCGAGCCAGTCGGCGCGTCGGCGCGCGGGTCGTGGTGGACGTTCGAGACGACGACGCTCTCACCACGTTCGAGCGTCTCGCGATACCACTGACTCAACTCTGCGTCGTAGAGCTGGGCGCAACTATCGTCCCCGTCGCTCGAATACAGCATTCGAGGCTCGCCCCCGAGATCGTCGCGTACGTGACCCTCACATCCGAGAAGCGAGTGCCGAGATGCTCGACCACGATCCTCGCCACGTCGGCTGCGTCGATCCCGGCGGTCGCCGTCTCGAGCACTCCGAGGAGGATCTCGAGGCGCATGCTCTCGTGACGTCGCTCGGTCACGTCCTGGGGGTAGCCCGCAACGTATGCCGGAACCCCGTTCGCGTCGTGGACGACCACCTCTTCGTCTCGAACCCAGACCGAGCCGTCGCGGGCGACGAGGCGCTAGTCGGACGACCCAGGCAGCGGGATGCCGCTGTTCCGACGGGCGATCTCCGCCAGGACGACGTCCCTGTCCTCCGGGTGGATCGAGCCGATGTAGAGATCGGGGTCGGTCTGCCACTGCGCGGCCGTATACCCGAGCAGCTTCTCGATCTGCGAGCTCACCCAGATGGGCGTACTTCGCTCGTCGAGCGCGTCGACGTAGACGACGAGCGGGAGCTCCTCGACGATCGCGCGGAAGTCGGTTTCGTCCATCCGCTCATTCATCGGATGGATTCGCGCCGGCTTGAGGCCGCGTCCCGCCTACACCATCGGCGCCGCGCCTTCCAGCGTCGCAACGAGCGCATCTCGCCGGGAGTGACTCTTCCCGCTCCGGTACTCGGCGATGTACGCCTCGAAGTCCCACGACTCGAGGAACTTGTCGGCGGAGTCGCGGCCGGAGCCGTAGAGCGCGAGTGCCCGGTCGGGTGGGAGGTCGAACTGCGTGGTGCCGACTCCGAGCGTCGGGATCGGGATCGTCCGCGCGTAGGTCGCCTGCTCGATGTAGAGCCGGTCGTGCGCCTCCATCATCGTCTGGGCGAGCGACTTGACGTAGTCGACGACGGCCACAGGCCCGCTTGCGTGACTCTTGCGCCGCTTCGGCTGCGGCAACCGTTCGGCGACGGAGACCGACGGCTTTGGCTCCACGAGCAGCATCCCGAACGTGGGCCAGTCCGGCAGCCCGTCCTCGCAGTCGAAGAGCCAGACCGGGAAGTTCGAGAGCATCCCGCCGTCGACGATGATGTGCGTGTCGCCCGTCTCCGGGTTCTCGTGGAGGACGGGCTCGAAGAAGATCGGGATGCTCATGCTCATTCGCACGGCGAGCGCGACCTCGAGGTCGTCCGGCTCGATCCCGAGCTTCTTGGCGTCGCGCGGGAGCACGAGGAGCTCGTGCGCGGTCACGTCGGAGGCGACGACCTGGAGCCGCGAGCGGAACTTGGGATCCTCGGCGAAGTCCGGGTGGACGAGATCGCCGAACGTGCGCACTCCCTTGGCTGCGAGGAGATCGCGGATCCATTCGTGGAAGCGGCGTCCCTCGTACAAGCCGAGGTCGAGCAGGATGCTCAGCGAGCGCTCGATCAGCGGCACCTTGTCCTCCCAGGCCTTGTCCTGGAACTGGCGGTAGTCGAGGCCGATGATGATCTCCTTCAGCTCCTCGGCCGAGTAGCCGGCGGCGAGGAGCGAGGCGTTGATCGCTCCCGCTGAGGTGCCGGCGACGTTCTGCAACTTGTAGCCCCGCTGCTCGAGGGTCTCGACGGCCCCCGCGAGGCCGATCCCCTTGACTCCGCCGCCCTCGAAGACAAGGTCGACATGCTTCGAGTAGTCGGTCGCTGGCTCGGCCATCCGGGTTTCCTCCTCGCTCCGGGCGGGCCGCACCGCCGCTTCTCTAGGTCGACTCATTCTGCGCTTCGCAGCGCGATCGCGCAACGGGTCACGGGGGTCCGGCCGCGATCTGGCGCGTCGGCACGAGCCGGGCAGCAGGGCACGCGCGCCAGAGACCGCGCCGCGCCGCGCGAGCCTCCTCGGCGGCGTCGAGGAGCGATTCGGCGCGGGCTCCGCGGGCGCCGCGATAGAAGTACGGCGCGGCAGCTCCCAGCCGGACGAGCTCGAGGTTGAGGTCGAGGCCGCCCGCTCGGGCGTAGCGGAGGAGCCGTCCGTTCCGGTCGCGGTCGTCGAGCCGAGGGTCTCGCTCCAGCTCGACCCGCGAGCCGACCGGGGCCAGGCCCGCGAGCGTCTTCGCGGCGGCGCTCCCGAAGCACTCGACCTCACGCTCAGGGGCGTCGATCTGGACGAGGCGGATCCGCCGCCCGTCCGCGAGCCGCAGAGTGTCGCCGTCCGAGATCCGCGCCACGCGACCGGATTCTCGGGCGGACTCGGAGGTGGAAGCGGGTTCCGAGCCCGCTTCGGCGCAGCCGGAGAGGAGCGCGGCGGCCGCGACGAGCGCGAGCAGGCGGGTCAGGCGGTGGGAACCCAGACGATGTTCAGCTCGACGACGCGCACGTCCGATGCCTCGAGCCTGATCTCGACCTCGTCGAGCGCGTCGGCCTTCGCCGCCCACTCGGCGTCGATCTCGGCGACCTCGTCGACGATCTCTTGCTCGAGCTC
This sequence comes from Gaiellaceae bacterium, assembly GCA_051005735.1. Lineage (GTDB taxonomy): Bacteria > Actinomycetota > Thermoleophilia > Gaiellales > Gaiellaceae > Gaiellasilicea. Next base: position 13,476 of record JBPCJB010000269.1, read on the forward strand.
CTCCAGGGTCTGCTCGGTCGCAGCGGCTTTCTCCTCGGCCGTTCGCTTGCGCTCTGCCGCGCGCGTGGTCATCCCTCGACGGGACGCGGCCGTGCCGATAGCGCTGCCCGCGCGGGCGATCGTGCGAGCGCGTCCGCGCCCGCCGAGGAGAACGCTGAGGACTGTGCCGGCGCCGGCGAGCAGCTCGGTCGCGGTTCGCGACTTCTGATCGGCCTCGAGCTCCTCTGCGCGCCGGCGGGCAGTCTCGAGTGCTGCCTCCAGCCGCTCCCGTTTCGCCTCGAGGCGATCGCGGATCCTCGCGGCCTCGCGGTCGGCTCCCGCCTGGGCGGCCCCGTCGGCCCTCGACGCGAACGTCTCGCGGTTCTCGCCGGGGCGCGAGTAGAGCTTCAGCGGACGGTTGCGGAAGACGGTCAGCGACTGAGCGTCGACGACGCGCCGCTGGATCGCGACCGTCGCCTCGCGGAGAAAGGACGCCTCCTTCAGCTCGGCCGGGAGCTCGACGTAGGTCGCGCCTGCCGGTGGGGTGGGAACGAAGTCGCGGTCGTCGTAGTCGACCGCGACCTCGCTGTCGAGCTCGAGCCCGGTGTCGAGCGGGCCGTACAGCGCCTCCCACTCCTGGCTCGTGTCGATGTCGGAGGTCGCGTCGTCGAAGCGGAGGCCGAGTCGCGCGGCCAGGAACGGGCGCAGACGGGTTCCGTTCGGGGCGCCGCCGACCTGGGCGAGCCAAGGCGCTGACGGATGCGCGTACAGGGCGGCCTCGGGGTGGATCGGCGGCGCCGCCTCGGCCGCGGTCGCCGGGCTCGGAGCGGCGGTGGTCGGGCGCTCCCGATCTCCCATCAGCACCTCGATCTGCTCCTTCGTCAGCGGCCCGCGCAGGTACGACATCGCCCAGCGCGTCGAAAAGACGATCGGCTTCGGCTCGTGGGCGCTGACGAGCAGGAACTGGCGCTTCTCGAGCGCGCCGATCGTCTCGTCGAGGGTGCCGACGTCCGTGTCGCCGGCGGCCGACTTCAAGCCCTCGAGAACGCGTTCCTTGTCGCGTTCGGTCTGAAGCCGTCCAACGAGCCACGTCGCCGCGTTCGACATCGCCTTGTAGTCGAGATCGACCGGATTCTGGGTCGCGAGCACCATCCCGACGCCGTAGGCCCGCGCCTGCTTGAGGATCGTCAGGATCGGCTTCTTCGCAGGCGGCACGGCGGTGGGCGGAACGAAGCCGACGACCTCGTCCATGTAGACGAGAGCGCGCAGGTCGCTCGTGCCGGAGAGGCCGCGCATCCAGGTCACGACCTTCGAGAGGATCAGCGTGACCGCGAACTGGCGCTCCTCCTCCGAGAGGTGGGCGAGGTAGACGATCGCCGCTTTCGGGTTTCCGGGCGCTCCGAGCAGCTCGGCCGGGTCGAGGGCCGCGCCCTCGCCCCAGATCGCGAACGAGGGCGAGGCGACGAGCGCGTTCAGCTTCAGCGCCAGCTCGGTGCGCGCTTCCGGCGGGAAGAAGACGTCGAGCTCGAAGACGCCGAGCTTGCGGAGCGGCGGCGACTGGATCTCGCCGATCAGAGCGCCGAGGTCCAGGTCGCGTCCGGCTCGCCAGGCGTGCTCGACGAGGTTCGAGAGCAGCACGTGCTCACGGCTCGAGAGCGGATCGGCTGCGATCCCGACGAGTCCGAGCAGGCTCGTGACGGTGCTCTCGATCTCGTCGCGGAGCGTCTCCGACTCCGTCTCCCACGGGAGCGCCGGCGCCTCGAGCGAGCCGATCAGGTTCAGCGGCACCCCGGCGCTCGAACCGGGTGTGTAAACCGTGAGCTCGACGGTGTCGCGGAGGGCTCGGATCCGCTCCGGCCCGATTCCGGACGCGGCCAAGCCCTCCTTCCACTCGCCGGCGACCTTCGCCGCGTACTCCTCGCGCGAGAGCCCCACTTCACGGGCGTCGGACTCGTTCACCCACGGCTGGAAGCTCGCGGCGTCGAGCTCGGGAAACGTGAGGAGCAGGTTGCCGAGATCACCCTTCGGGTCGAGCGCGAGCACGGGAATCCCGGCCGAGAGAGCCTCCTCGAGGAGCACGAGGCCGAGTCCCGTCTTCCCGGAGCCGGTCATCCCGACGATCACGCCGTGCGTCGTCAGGTCGCGCGGCTCGAGCGCCAGCGACTCGCCGGCCTCCGTCGTGCCCAACAGGAACCCGTCGGCGGCCATCGCGTCGGAGCCTACCGCGGTTCCCTTGAAGGAGTGATCGAGCCCACGACCTGCCCAGACGATGCTGTTCGCGACTGGTTCCTGCGGCCGAAAGACGGAACGAGAATGACTGCGGCAGAACTGAAGCGGAAGCTTCGCAACTCGCCCTTTGCACCCTTGCAATGGCGGATCCTCTTCGGCGGCGAATAGCGGCTGCCGGAAGCGAGCGTGTCGGGCGGTGGGTGACCTCCCACCGCCGTCCCGTCGCGCGCCTACTAGAGTGTGGTGTATGGGCGCGCCCAGCGACCGTGCCGCCCGAGTGGCCCGCCCCCTGGGCGCTCGTGGTCTGACGATCGTGTTCGGGGAAGCCGCACCCTCGGGGCGCGCCCACTTAGGTAGATGCGTGAGCGACCCGCTCTTGTGCGTTTTCGCGAAACGCTTACAAGCCCGAGGCCAGCGGGGAATCGCGACGTCGTGATCGTGTCGATGTTGCGAAGCTGCGGCTTCGGGACGAGACGATGCTCAGAAGTCGATGGTCGGTAGCTCGTCGCCTGCTTCGGCCCGGCGGGGCGATCGCCGATTCGCCGAGCGAGCAACCGTCGTCGCGACGTACGCCACCGTCGCGCTCCCGGCGAGGATTGCGCCACCGACGTAGATCAGAAGTTGCTGGATGTCGATGGACTCGAGCATTCAGTGCTGTATCGGCAGGATCACCTCGAGCTTGAGGCCCTCAGACAGCGTGCTGCGAGCAGCGGGGCCGGCCTGCGTTCTACCCCGACAGATTCGCGTCGGATTGGGCACTACAACGAGAGGGAGACGTGATGGCGGGCCAGTTCGACTTCGACGCGGTCGAGTTGCGGGAGCGGTGCACCAAGTGCGACCGCGGCTACGAGAAGGACGAAACCGGCTGGAGGAGATCAGCCCCTGGACGGACGAGCACGGGGAGCGCCACGCCGTCGCGCATCTGTGCCCTAAGTGCATGCGCGAGGAGGAGCAGGCCGCCAGAACCAAGAAAGCAGCGCGTCGTGCACACCGCATTTGTGACGTGGAGCACAAGCGGACAGGACCTCGCCACGCCGTTTTTGCGCGGTGCGGCGCGAGGGGTGCGTTCGGAACCCTCTGAAGAACTGCGTAAGGTTACGTCTCGCTTCCGGCTGCCGCACCTTGTAGCTCCTGAAATGATGTGACACCATCGGGTCGGGGTCGCCACGGTCCACTGCGGAAGGGAGACAAGTGATGAGACTCGTTGGAGCGCTGCTGGCCGTCGTTGCGCTCGTGTTCGCCGCTCCGGCGGCCGCAGATCCACCGACCGTGATCCAGTATGGGGACGTGTTCCGCGATGTGAACCCGTGTACGGGCGACGTTATGACGGTCACGCTCGTCGGGATCGCATTCGAGCATGAGCACGATGGGCGCGTCCACGGTCACGCCGAGAGGACGATCACGACCAGCGACGGGTTCGTCGGCCGCGGCGTGGACATGTTCCTCTCTAACGGACAGGTCATCGTGTTCAGGTTCACGGACATGATGACGAACGCCGCCGGCGATCGCTTTAGGGCGAAGGGCGTGTTCGTGCTAGACGAGTCTTCCGGGACGGTGAGGGTTGACAAGTTCGCCCTGACCTGCCTGGGGTCGTAAAGCTCGCGCGTCATAGGCGGTGGCAGCGGGCGCAGAGCAGCTCTAGGTTGCTGAGCTCGTTGCTGCCGCCGTCGCGGAGCGGGATGCGGTGATGAACCTGTAGCCGACGCCGGGAACCGCAGCGGACGCAGGCTTGGTCGCGTTCGTGGATGCGGGTGCGGATCTCGCCCCACGTCCAGCCGTCGCGGATCTTGCGTCGCGCCTGCCAGTCGTCGCGCTGGCGGGCGCAGACGGCGCAGCGTGAGCCGGTGGTACGTCGGCCGCAGTTGAGGCAGCGGGTCGTTAGAGCCACGATCCCGCTCCTTGGTGCCGGTTGCTACATGGGATAGGGTCCGCCGGACGTCGTACACGACAACGGAGGCACCTATGCACGCGGTCGTTGTGAGGAGCACGCTTCACGATTTCGAGCAGGCCACGACGTACTTGAGGGAGCAGGGCATCCCGCGCATCAAGCAAGCACCGGGCTTCGTCGGCGCGCAGTGGGTCCGGCTTGGCGAGAACAGCGGGACTTCCATGCTCACGTTCGAAACCGAAGAGAATGCGCGGTCGGCGGTCGAGCAACTCAGAGCGAACCCGCCGCCCGGCCTGACGATCGACAGCTCCGAGATCGGCGAAGTCGTCGAGCGCATCTAGCGGCTTAACCCGCGCTTTCACAGCCACCCGATCACCTGCACTAGATCGGGCTAATTGTCCATCGCTTCGAGCGCCATGCAGAGGGCGATGATCGAGTCGTTCGGCTGTTCGAGCGAGGGTTTGTCGAGGCGCCAGCCGCGCCGGTTGTGGCGGGCGATCGTGTTCGCCATGTGCTGGCGTAGCTCGGGGTTGTCGGGCAGCGTGAGGCGTTGTTGGACGACGGCCTGGTAGAGGCGGTCGGAGGCGGGCACCATGCGGACGTCTGTCTGGGGGAAGGCGGTGACGGTGACGCGTTCCTGCTCGAGCTCCTGCGCTGCCTGCCCGAACCGCCACGGGTCGTACATCACTTCGCGTAGTTCGTAGCGTCCGGCGAGTTCGCGGATCGTCTCGATGCAGTCGAGGACGCCCGCGTCGCCGTGGAATATCTCGCAGCCGACCTGGTGGGAGCTGTTGATCCAGACGACGGCGCTCGCGCTCTTGTCGCCGCCGACGTCCACTCCGACCCAGACGGGCTCACCGTCGCGGAAGGTGGGGTCGCCGACGCACTGCTGCCAGGCGCCGGCGGGAAGCCAGTGCGACTCCCGCTCGGTCCACTCGGCGAGGGTGGAAGCCGCGCACGATCCTCGTCTACGAGAACACGGTGGAGCAGCACCTAAAGCCGGTGTTCGGCGGCACGCGGCTGGAGAGCATCCGTCCGCGTGACGTCGCCGGCTACGTCCGCCAGGTGATGAGCGAGCCGTACGAACGGTTCGGCCCGCCGCTCTCGGCGAAGTTCGTCAACCTGCACTTGAACGTCCTGCACAACATCTTCCGGGCGGCGATCGCCGAGGAGCTCGTGCAGACGAACCCGGTCGCGAGCGTCGAGCGGCCGAAGGTGCAACGGCGACGGTGGCGGATCCTGCAACCCGCCGAGGTCGGAAGGGTCGCCGCGGGCTTCGCGGACGAACGAGCGCGGCGCGTGTTCCTTACGCTGATGCTGACGGGGCTGCGCCGGTTCGAGTTGCAAGCGTTGCGGTGGCGGGACGTGAACATGCTCGAGGCGACGCTCAGGGTCGTCGAAAGCAAGAGCGAGGAGGGGGAGAGGTTGATCGCCGTTCCCCCGATCCTCGCCCGCGAGCTCGAGGCGCACTACCAGGCGAGCGCCTACCGGGCCGGGGCGGACTTCGTGTTCGCTCATCCGACGCGCGGCTCGAGGCTCGAGCACGAGTGGTACGCCGGCGAGTTCCGAGCGGCGCTGAAGGCGGCGGGGATCATGGAGCACGTCCGCCCGTTCCGTGACGCCCGCCATGCGGCGCTGACGAACATGGCGGCGACAGGGGCGAGCCCGATCGCGGTGATGGCGACCGCAGGGCACCGCTCGATGCAGACGACGAAGCAGTACCTCCACTTGGCGGGTGTCGTCTTCCGTGACGAGTCGGCCGCGCTCGAGCAAAGGCTGCTCGGGGTACAAGATTCGGGTACAAACCGCGCGGAAACGGCTCCAATAAGCGAAAATAGCTAGAGCCAACGCTTGTAGCGGAAGAAGCCGAGCAGGGCGAGCATGACGGCGAGCATCGTCCCGACGACGACCCAGAAGGCCTCGGCGCTGCCGTTCCCCGGGAAGGCCACGTTCATCCCGAAGATCCCGGTGATCAGGGTCAGCGGGAGGACGACGGCGCTGAAGACGGTCAGCACGCGCAACACGTCGTTCTGGCGGTGCGAGATCACGGACTCGTTCGTGTCCTCGAGCGCCTCGACGACCTCCTTGTAGTTGTCGAGTAGGTCCCAGATCCGCTCTGCGGCGTCGACGACGTCGTCGAAGTAGAGATCGAGCTCCTCGGGCAGGAATCGCTCGACGCGGCGCTCGAGCAGCCGCAGCGTGGAGCGCTCCGGCTTGATGATCTTGCGGTAGGAGATGATCTCCTGCTTCACGTTCGAGATGTCGCGGACCACGTCCTCCGCCCGCTCCTCGAACATCGCGTCCTCGACCGTGTCGAGCTTGTGCCCGATCTTGTCGAGAATCGGGAAGCAGTAGTCGAAGAGATCGTCGAGCACCTCGTAGAGC
>JBPCJB010000270.1:0-11032 GCA_051005735.1 Gaiellaceae bacterium
GGCGACGACGAGGACAACCTGATCATCTGCCAGCTCGCGCGCGAGGGCTACCGGGTGCCGAAGGTGGTGGCGCGGGTGAACGATCCGCGCAACCAGGAGCACTTCGACCTGCTCGGGATCGCTCAGACCGTCTGCGCCACCTCCAACATCCTCGGCCTCGTCGAGCACGAGATCCCCGAGCACGGGATCGTGCATCTACTCGAGCTGCGCAAGGAGAACCTCGAGATCGTCGAGCTCCAGATCGATCGCGACTCGCCGGCCGCGGGGAAGCGGCTTGCCGGGCTCAGCCTGCCGGCGGGCGCGCGCGTGATCTCGGTGATGCGGAACGGCCGCTCGGAGCTCGCCGAGGACCGGACGGTGCTCCGGCCCGGCGACCAGGTTCTCGCGGTCCTCGAGCCGGGGAAGGAGGACGAGCTGAAGCGCGTCCTCCTGAAGCGCTAGACCGTCCGCCAGTAATGGCGTGAGGCGAGAACGACGATCGGGATCACCTCGAGCCGGCCGAGCCACATCAGGCCGATCATCACGACGGTCGAGAAGTCGCTGAAGGGCTCGAAGGAGCCGTACGGGCCTGCGATTCCAAAGCCCGGGCCGACATTGCCGAGCGTCGTCGCGGCGGCGGCGATGGCGTCGAGGACGCTGAGGTCGAGCCCGGTGCGGGCGGCGTCGATTGCGAGCAGGGCGGCCCCGACGACGAAGATCCCGATGTAGAGCAGGATGAAGCTCGAGACCGCGCGCAGCGTTCGCTCGTCGACGACGCGCCGGTTCAGCCGCACCGGCAGCACGACCTCGGGGTGGACGGTCTGGTCGAGCTCGCGGCGCAGGATCTTGCCGAGCAGCAGGTGGCGGACGACCTTGACCGAGCCCGAGGTCGAGCCGGCCGAGCCGCCGACGAACATCAACCCGACAAGCGTCATCGAGGCCAGCATTGGCCAGGTCGCGAAGTCGGCTGTCACGAAGCCGGTCCCAGTCGTGATCGAGATCGCCTGGAAGACGGCGTGGCGAACACCGGCCTCGCCCGTCGCGATTCCCTCTGCGATCAGCTCCGCGCCGATCACGAGGGAGCCGAGCGCGAGCACGCCGATGTAGAGCCGGAACTCCTCGTCGCGCGCGAAGGCCTGAGGTCGCCGCCGAACGAAGGCCTGGTACGTGAGCGCGAAGTTGGCCCCCGCGAGCACCATGAAGAGGGCGATCGTCCACTGCGACGCGGCCGAGAACTCCTCGAGCGAGGTCAGCCGGGTGCCGAAGCCGCCGGTCGGGAGCGTCGTGAAGGCGTGCGCGACGGACTCGAACAGCGTCATCTCGTCGTCCACGCCCGCCAGCCCGAAGCCGGCGAGGATCGCGGCAAGGGCGGCGGTGAGGCCGAGGTAGAGCCACCACACCCGGCGAGCGGTGTCGGCGATCCGCGTGCTCAGGCTCTCGATCTCCGGGCCGGGCATCTCCGACTCGAGCAGCTGGCGCCCGCCGACGCGCAGCCGTGGGAGCACGGCGAGGGCGAGGACGACGATCCCGATCCCGCCGAGCCATTGCGTGAACTGGCGCCAGATCAGAAGCGAGCGCGAGAGCTCCTCGACGTTCGTGAGCACGCTGGCCCCCGTCGTCGTGAAACCGCTCATCGCCTCGAAGTACGCGTCGAGGGGACGGTCGAGCTGCGGGTTACCGGAGAGGAGATACGGCAGGGCGCCGAGGGCGGCCGCGACGAGCCAGGTCAGCGAGACGACGAGGAACCCCTCCCTCGTCCCGAGCCGGGTCGGGCCACGCGTGCAGCGCTCGAGCAGGAGCCCGGAGCCGCCGGCGATCAGTCCCGCACCGAGGAAGGGCCACGGCGGCTCGCCGTAGCCGATCGCGACCGCGGCGGGAACAAGCGGGGTCAGGCTGAGGTACTTCGTGAGCGTGCCGACGAGGTTGAGAGCGCTGCGTACGTCCACGGCCGACATCCGGGGCCTCGCGACGCCCCGCAACCGCGGGGTGGCTCTCACAGCGCGGCGGTCATAGAGCCTGCTCGACCTCGGTGACGCGCCTCGACTCGGTGAAGATGATCGCGCGGTCTCCGGCTCTCAGCACATCGTCCCGGCGGGGGAAGATCGCCTGCCCGTTCCGGACGATCGCTCCGATCAGCGCGCCGCGGATCGGCATCTCGCCGAAGGACTTGCCCACGTACTCGCTGCCCGCCCGCGTCGTGATGTCGAGTACCTCGAAGCGGTCGCCCTCGAGCATCGCCACCTGCTGGGTGCGCGGGTCGTGCGCGAAGCGGACGATCTCCTCGGCCGTCACCTGGCGCGGGTTCACGGTGACGTCGATGCCCGCGCGTTCGAACACCTCGATCGCGTGCGCGTCGTGGACGATCGCGATCGTGAAGCGAACTCCGTGCAGCTTCGCGAGCGAGGCCGCGTAGTGGTTCTTCATGTCGTCGCGCATCGCGAAGATCGCGACTTGCGCGTCGCCGATCCGCTCGCGCTCCAGGAAGTCCGGATCCAGACCGGTGGCGTTGTAGACGCGCGCGCCCTGGAGCTCGTCGGCGACGACGCGGGCCCGTTCGCGATCGGCTTCGATCAGCCGGACGCCGATGCCCTGCTCGAGCAGGAGCCGGGCGATCGCGGTCCCGGCCCTTCCGGCACCGAAGACCACGACGTCACGGACCTTGCCCGAGCCCGGCGCGATCAGCTCGCTCCATTCGAGCGCCGCCTGCGGCGAGCCGATCACGACAATCCGATCACCCGGGTCGATCACCGCGTCGCCGCCCGGAAGGATCATCTCGACGCCGCGGATGATGCTCGCGATCTTCGAGTCGCGCGGAAGCTTCGCGTCACGCAGCGGCATGCCGACGAGCTCGGTGCTTGCGCCAGACTCGATGTCGAACTCGACGAGCTGTACCTGGCCCTCTGCGAAGACGTCCGTCTGCCGTGCAGCCGGAACGCCGATCGTCCGCGAGATCGCATGTGCGGTCTCGAGCTCGGACGAGACGATGAAGTCGACGTCGAGCTGGCCCTCGCGCCAGACCTCGAGGTACTCCGGGTTCGTCGTCCGCACCACCGTCGTCGTGTGGGAGCTGCACGCCTTCGTGATCATCGCGGAGACGATGTTCGCCTCGTCGCGCGAGGTGCAGGCGATCAGGAGGTCGGCAGCCGCGACCCCCGCGTTGGAGAGCACACGCCGGCTGGCGCCGTTGCCCTCGATCGTCGAGACGTCGTACCGGCTCGAGAGAGCCTGGAGCCGCGAGGCGTCGAGGTCGAAGACGGTCAGCTCGTGCTCTTCGTGAAGCGCCTGGACGATGGTCGCGCCGACCTGGCCGGCGCCGATGAGGAAGATCTTCACATGTGGAGGTTACTTCGGTGGCTATCGTGATCGCATGCGGCCGTTGCTGGTTCTCCTCTGCCTCTGCGCGCTCGGAATCGCCTGCTCCTCGGAGGCCGCGTCCGACGAGAGCGCCAATGTGCAGGCCGGGAGCCCGCAGGCGCCGCAGCAGATCAGGCGAGCGGCGTTCCGCCCGCGCGCTCTCGTCAGCGGCCTCTCCAGTCCGACGCACGCGGTCGGCATCAAGGGGGAGCCGAGGCGCCTGTACATAGTCGAGCAGCAAGGACGGATCCGCGTCTTCGAGAGCGGGCGCATGCGTGCGGCGCCGTTCCTCGACGTGCGCTTCCTGGTCTCGGCGGGGGGGGAGCGCGGCCTGCTCTCCGTCGCCTTTCATCCCAAGTACGCCCAGAACAGGCTCTTCTATGTCAACTACACCGATCGGGACGGGCACACGAACGTCGTCGAGTATCGCTCGAACGGGGCCGCGATTCCGAGCAGCGCCCGGCGGCTGCTCTTCATCCGCCAGCCCTACGCGAATCACAACGGTGGCCAGCTCGCCTTCGGGCCGAACGGCCGCCTCTACGTCGGCATGGGCGACGGCGGCTCGGGCGGCGATCCCGAGAACCGGGCGCAGAACATGAGGTCGTTGCTCGGGAAGCTGCTCTCGATCGACGTGGCCACGAAGAACGTGCGGATCGAGGGACTCGGCCTCCGCAACCCGTGGCGGTTCTCGTTCGACCGGGCGACGGGCGATCTCCTGATCGGCGACGTGGGCCAGTTCGAGATCGAGGAGATCGACTTCACGGCGAAGTCGAGCCCGGGTCTCGAGAACTACGGCTGGGACGTCTTCGAGGGCCGCTCGAAGTTCGAGGACAAGGGCCTCGGGCCTGGCAGGCTCGTCGGGCCGATCGCGCAATACACCCACGCGGACGGCTGCTCGGTCACGGGCGGCCATGTCTACCGCGGCTCGAACAAGGCGCTGCGGGGCCGCTACATCTATGGCGACTTCTGCAGCGGGATCGTCTGGAGCTTCGCCGTCGTCAACGGCAAGGCTAACGACCTGCGCCGAGAGGACTTCAGGATCCCGCAGCTGACGTCGTTCGCCGAAGACGGGGCCGGCGAGCTCTACGCCGTCTCGGGCGGCGGCACGCTCTCGCGGCTCACACCCTGAACTGGATCTGCTGTACGTGCGCGGCCCAGTTCGCGGAGAGCGCGGAGCCGCCCGAGCGCTGTCCGATCTGCGAGGACGAGCGCCAGTACGTCGGGCCCTCGGGTCAGCGCTGGACAACGATGGCCGACCTTGCGTGCGACCACCGGTGCGAGGTGCGCGAGGACGCAGGGATGCTCGGCGTCGGCGTCGAGCCCCCATTCGCGATCGGGCAGAGGATGCTGCTGCTCGAGACCGGGGAGGGCAATGTCCTCTGGGACATGATCCCGCTCGTTGACGACGCGGCGCTCGAAGCGGTGCGGGCGCGCGGCGAGGTGAGGGCGATTGCGATCTCCCACCCCCACTACTACTCGGGGATGGTCGAGTGGTCGCGCGCGCTGGGAGGCGTACCGATCCTCCTCCACGAGGCCGATCGCGAGTGGATCATGCGCCCGGATCGGGCGATCGAGCTCTGGTCGGGCGAGACGAGGAAGCTCTTCGGTGGCGCCACGTTGCTCCGGCTCGGCGGCCACTTCGCGGGCGGGACCGTGCTTCATCACGGCGCGACGCTGCTCGCCGGCGACATCGTCCAGGTGATCCCTGATCGGCGCTTCGTCGGGTTCATGTGGAGCTATCCGAATCTGATCCCGCTGCCAGCGGCGGAGGTCGAGCGGATCGCCGTCGCGCTCGAGCCGTGGCGTTTCGAGCGGATCGTCGGGGCCTGGTGGGAGCGGGTCGTCGATCGCGACGGCAACGAGGTCGTCCGCCGCTCGGCCCGGCGCTACGCTGCCGCGCTAGCCAAGTAACAGTCTGTTACTTGGCACGGCGCACGCGCGGGCTCTGGCCCAGCGCGGCGTAGGCGAGTGCGTTCAGCGACTCGTTCAGGTTGCGCAGCTCACGGGCCAGGAGGTTGAAGCCCTCCGCCGTCTCGTTCGTGCGGTTGAGGCGCGCCAGCTCCTCCGTGATCCGGTCGAGCCGGGCCAGAATCGCCTCGAACTGGCGATCGGGCATCTCCCTGGCATCCATGCGGCGAAATCTAGCGGTCGCGACGCCAGGCGAGGCTCCGCCAGGCGAGGATGCCGACCACGACGCCGACTGCGTCGATCAGGACGTCGAGCGGCGCGCCGCGACGCCCGGGGACGAAGTGTTGATGCACCTCGTCCGAGACGGCGTAGGCAACCCCCGCAGCGAGAGCCGGCAGCTCGCGTCGGAGAGCGCGCAGGAGGAGGGCGCCGAGGATCGCGTACTCGGCGGCGTGCGCCAGCTTCCGGAGCAGGAGATCCCAGCCGCCGAGCCCGGTCCCGAGGTCGGGCACGGACGAGAACGCGAAGATCACGGCCGCCCAGAGCACGACCGGCAGCCAGCGGGCGAGGGGCGACGCCACGGGCACGATGATAGGCTGGCTCACAAAACAGAGCACGGTGAGGGAACCCGGTGCAAGTCCGGGACGGTCCCGCCGCTGTGAGGGGAGATGCCCTTCGCGGAACGCCACTGGCCGAGAGGCTGGGAAGGCCGCGCAAGGGGGAGCCCCAAGTCAGAAGACCTGCCGCGCTCTCCATCCCGAACCCCTCGCGGAAGGAGGATTCGTGCGCAGACCGCTCGTTCTGCTCCCAGTTCTGCTGCTGCTCGTTGCAGCCGTTCTCGTCTCACCTGCCCTCGCGGCCGACGTCAAGATCCGGGTCGAAGGCAGGACCCAGACGATCTTCGGTGCCGTCCAGCCGGGCGTCCGGGCCGGCAGCGCGCTCGAGGCGCTCGACGTCGCCAGCACCACCGGCGAGTTCCACTATGCGCTGACGACGGCGTCGTTCGGCGCCTACGTCAGCCAGATCGGCAAGTACGCCGCCGGTGGCTCGGCGGGCTGGGTCTTCAAGGTGAACGGGATCTCGCCGCCCGTTGGCGCGGACAAGGTGGTGCTCGCAGACGGCGACGTCGTCCTCTGGTACTACGCCACCTTCGGGCCGACCGGGGGACCTCCGACGCTCGAGCTCCAGCGGCTTCCGGCCAACTGCTACCTCGTCCAGTCTGTGAACGACGCCGGCAAGCGGACACGGGCGGCCGGGGCGACTCTCACGGTCGACGGCAAGCGCTTCCGGACGCGTGAGGGCCGGGCCTGCATCGGTCGGCACACCGGGCTCGTACGGGCGGTTGCGCCCCAAGCGATTCGGTCGAACGCAGTGAGGTGACGCGGCTTGCGACCCTGCCCGCTCTGCTTCTCCTCGCCGGCTGCGGAACCGCCGGCGAGGAGGAGGGTACGGCGCGGCTCTGGGTTACCCGCGACCGGGGCGCGACCGTGCTCGTCGACGCCGAGGTGGATGCGGGGCAGACGCTGATGCGAGCGCTCGCGGCCGAAGCCGAGATCGAGACGCGCTACGGCGGGCGCTTCCTCCAGTCCCTGAACGGGATCGCGGGCTCGAGCGCGGGGCAGCGCGACTGGTTCTGGTTCGTGAACGGCTACGAGGGCGACCGGAGCGCCGCCGAGTACCGGCTGCGCGACGGTGACGTCGCGTGGTGGGATTACCGCGCCTGGGAGCGCGAGGGAGAGGCGCGCGTCGTCGTAGGCGCGTTTCCCGAGCCCTTCCTGCACGGCTACGGCGGCGAGACGCGGGCGGCGGTCGTCCGTTACGACGCGGCCTCGGCGCGCTGGGCGAACGAGCTTGGCGCGATCGTCGGCGCCGAGTCGATCGCCCGCTTGGGAACGCCGGTGCCGGCAGGCGCGAACGTCGTCGAGGTGCGGAGCGGGCGGCCGGGAATGACGGCGGAGCTGGCGGGGGAGTCGGCCGGCGATCCCGTTCGTTTCGTGGTCAGCGGCGCGTTCATCCCCATCGAGCGTCGCTACGAGGTTCCATGAGCCCAGGCTTTCTGAGTCCGGCGCCCGCCGCCGCATTGCTCGCCGCCGCCGGTACCGCGGCGCTTCTCGCCGACCGGCTCTGGGCGATCGCTGCGATCACCGCCGCGCTGCTCGCGATCTGCCTCCGGGCGCCCGCCGAGCGCCGGTGGGTCTACCTCTTCGGCGCGCTCTCGACCGGGATCGGCGTGCTCGTCCTCTCGCCGTTTCTCTGGTCGAGCCCGGAGGGAAGGCTGCTCTGGGAAGGGCCGACGATTCCGGTGCTCGGCCCGCTCGACGTCACGACGGTCGAGCTCCATGAGGCCGCGCTGAACGCGCTCCGGCTCTCCGCGCTCGCACTCGCCTTCTCGGCCTACGCGCTCCTACTCGACCACGATCGACTCGTGGCCGCGGCCGGATTCGCTCGCCGTTCGGCACTCGCCGTCGCGCTTGCGACCCGGCTCGTCCCCTCGCTCGAGCGGGATGCGGCGGGCCTTGCCGAGGCGGTGCGCGGCCGTGGGATCAGGCTCGAGGGGGCGCGGGGCTACGCGACGCTCCTCTCGCCGCTCGTCGCCGGCTCGCTCGAGCGCGCCTCCAGTCTCGCGGAGGCGATGGAGGCGCGCGGTTTCGGGCGCAGCGGCCAGACCAGGGCTCCGCGCCCGCGCTGGAGTGACCGCGACCGGATTGCGCTGGGCCTTTCGCCCCTGCTCGTCCTCGGAGCGGCACTGTGGCTCTAGCGTCGCTGCACGAGCTCGAGTTCTCGTATCCGGATTCGGCTCGCACGCTCGGGCCGCTCTCTTTCGAGCTCGAGGCGGGCGAGGTTGTCGCGCTCCTCGGCCCATCCGGCTCCGGCAAGTCGACGCTCCTGCGGGCGCTCTCGGGGCTCGTGCCGCACTTCCACGGCGGCCGTTTCGCCGGCCGGGCGGTCGTCGCCGGGCTCGACACGAGGACGTCGCGGCCGGCCGAGCTCGCAGGCGCCGTCGCCACGGTCTTCCAGGATCCGGAGGATCAGGTCGTGATGACGATCGTGGCGAACGAGGTCGCATTCGGCCTCGAGAACCTCGGTACCCCGCCGGCCGAGATCTGGCCGCGCGTCGAACAGGCGCTCGAGTCGGTCGAAGCGCTCCATCTCTGGGGGCGCAAGACCGTCGAGCTCTCGGGCGGCGAGCTTCAGCGCGTCTGCCTCGCCTCGGCGCTCGCGCTCGAGCCGAGGCTCCTCCTCCTCGACGAGCCGACCTCCCAGCTCGATCCCGAAGCGGCGGCGCTCTTCCTCGCCGCGGTCGAGCGGCTCGGCGCGACGGTCGTCCTCTCCGAGCAGCGGGTCGGCCGCGCGCTCGAGCTCGCGACGCGCGTCCTCTTCGTCGACGACGGCCGCCTGCTCCTCGACGCGCCGACCCAGGACGCCCACGAGTGGCTGGCGGCGACCAGGCCGAGCTGGACGAGCCCTAGTGTTGTTCCAACACAAAGTCGGACACGTCCCTCGGAGACGGTTCTCAGCCTTCGCGGAGTCACATTCGGCTATCGCGGAGGACCGGCTGTTCTGGACAGAGTGGATCTCTCTGTCGGGCGCGGCGAGATCGTCTCGCTCTCGGGCCGCAACGGTTCGGGGAAGACGACCCTCGCCAAGCTCGCGGCCGGCCTGCTCGAGGCGGATTCGGGATCGGTGCGGCGCGTCGGACGAGCCGCCTATCTCTCCCAGGATCCCGGGCGCTATGTCGTCTGCGAGACGGCGCTCGCCGAGGTCGCGCTCGCCGTCCAGGGCAACGAAGCCAGCGCCCGAGCCGTTCTCGAGCGCTTCGGGCTCGGCTGGGCCTCCGCGCGCCACCCGCGCGATCTCTCGAGCGGCGAGCGTGAGCGGCTCGCGATCGCCGCGGTTGCGGTCGCGGAGCCGGATCTCCTCGTGCTCGACGAGCCGACGCGCGGCCTCGATCCCGACCGCAAGCTCGAGCTCGGCCGCTGGCTGGAGGAGTATGCCGCGTCCGGCCGGGCCGTCCTCATCGCCACGCACGACTTCGAGCTCCCGGCGAGCCGTCGAATCGGACTTAGTGTTGAAACAACACAAGCGCCTCTCGATGGGGAGCTCGTTGCCGTCTAGGGCCGTCACCGCTTGCGCGGCGCTCGCGCTCGCGCTCTCGGCCTGGGCCGCGCTCGACCCCGATCGCGGCGCGCTCGCCGTCCTACTCGCCGCCTTTGCGGTCGTCGCGGCAGGATTCGCCTGGCTCGAGGGAGGAACGGTCTCTGCGCGCGACCTGACGCTCGTCGCGACGCTCGGCGGCCTCGCCGCGGCGGGCCGCGTCCTCTTCGCGCCCGTTCCGAGCGTCCAGCCGGTGACGGTGATCGTCGCAGCCGCCGGGGTCGCTCTCGGGCCGAAGCGGGGCTTCGCCGTCGGCGCGCTGGCCGCGCTCGCCTCCAACTTCTTCCTCGGCCAGGGGCCGCACACGCCGTGGCAGATGCTCGCCTGGGGCGGCTGCGGCCTCGCCGGCGGGTTGCTCGCGCCCTTCCTGCGCAACCGGTTCGCGTTCGCGGCATTCACGGTCGCGCTCGGATTCGCCTTCGGCGCCGTCATGGATGTCTGGCTCTGGTACGGCTTCTATCCACATACCGAGGCGGCGCTGCTCGCACGGCTCGGGGCCGGAATCCCGTTCAACGTCGCGCACGCCGCCGGCAACGTCGTCCTCGCCCTCATCGCGGGACCGGAGCTGCGACGGGTGCTCGAACGGTTCGAACGGCGCGCGCGAACGGAGGTCGTGTGGGTCTGAACATGGCAACGCTCGCGGCGGTCGTCGCGCTCGCGACGCCCGCCGGCTACGTGGCCGCCCAGCAGCGCGACGACGGTGGCTTCGGCGATCCCCAGCTCACCGCCTGGGCGACGCTCGGGCTCGCCGCCGGTGGAGGAGACGCCGCCACGCTCGACCGAGCGGCCGCGTAT
Organism: Gaiellaceae bacterium; assembly: GCA_051005735.1. Lineage (GTDB taxonomy): Bacteria > Actinomycetota > Thermoleophilia > Gaiellales > Gaiellaceae > Gaiellasilicea. Next base: position 10,192 of record JBPCJB010000270.1, read on the forward strand.
CTGGCGCGGCAGGAGCCGCGCGAGCCGACCGAGCTCGCCCTCGTCGCGATGGCTCGCACCGTCTCGGGGGACCGTCCAGAGGCGTTGCTCGTCCGCCTTCGCGCCCACCGGCCCGGAAAGCTCCTGAACGCGACGATCTGGACGATCCTCGCCCTCCGCCAGGCGGGCGAGCCGGCGCCGCCGGAGCTCGTCCGCTCCCTCCGCGCCGCCCAGCGCAGCTCAGGCGGCTGGTCGTGGCACGCGGCAGCCGCCCCCGACACGAACGACACCGCGGCCGCGATCCAGGCGCTTGGCGCCGCCGGCGTGGGGGGCCGCCCGATCGAGCGCGCCGTCGCCTTCCTGCGCCGCCACCAGAATCGCGACGGCGGCTTCGAGCTCACCGAGGGGCGTGGCTCAGATGCTCAGTCGACCGCCTGGGCGATCCAGGCGCTCCTGGCCGCCGGCCGCACGCCCGGCGCTCCGGCCTACCGCTACCTCGCCCGCCTCCGCCGGCCGGACGGGAGCTACCGCTACTCGGCTCGCTACGCGACGACGCCGCTCTGGGTGACCGCGCAGGTCCTGCCCGCGCTCGCCCGGCGGCCGTTTCCGCTCAGGATGGGGAGCCGCTGAGGGGCGCCCTACGCGCGTAAGACGTTTGTAACGACGGTGTCCGGATTGATCCGCGCGAGCAGGTGAGAGCGAATCCCCTTGACACCTATTCGGAGGTACCTCGATGAAACGGATCCGCTTGCTCCTGCTCGTTACGGCGCTGCTTTGCGCCGCCGGCCTCGGCCGCGCGGGCACAGCCGATGCCGCCGAGCTCTTCTACGGCGTCGACACCCAGAACCGGCTGATCAGCTTC
>JBPCJB010000271.1:0-5888 GCA_051005735.1 Gaiellaceae bacterium
AGGCGAGGCTCGAGCACGCGGGCGGCTACGGCTGGCGCGACCGCGCCACGAGCGTCCTGCGCGGGCTGGGCTTCCGGGATCCCGATCTCGAACGGGAGCTCGAGACGTTCTCGGGTGGCGAACTCACGCGTGCCTCGCTCGCCCGCGCACTCGCAGGCCAGCCCGACCTGCTGCTCCTGGACGAGCCGACGAACCATCTCGACATGGCCTCGATCGAGTGGCTCGAGCAGGAGCTCTCCACGGTCGACGCCGCGATCGTGCTCGTCGCCCACGACCGCTGGTTCCTGGAGTCGGTCGGGACGGCCGTGCTCGAGCTCGAGGGTGGCAGATCCGTGTACTTCCCGGGAAAGTGGCACGTCTGGCGGCAGGAGAAAGCGGCCCGGCTGGCAATGCAGGCACGCTTCGCCGAGCGCCAGGCCGAAGACATCGAGCGCCTGGAGCGTTTCGTCGCGCGCTTCCGCTACGGGACGAAATCGCGGCAGGCCCAGGCGAAGCTGAAGCAGATCGCGCGGATCGAGAAGGTGCGGGTGGAGGCGCCAGGAGCGGGCCGGCGGACGCTCGGCTTCGAGTTCCTGAAGCCGGCGCGGAGCGGCCGCACCGTCGTCGAAGCGGAGCGCATCGAGCTCGCCGCCGGCGACAAGCAGCTGCTCGAGGGCAGCGAGCTCGTGCTCGAGCGCGGCGAGCATGTCGCCCTGATCGGCCCGAACGGCTCGGGCAAGACGACGCTCCTCGAGGCGCTCGTGAACGGTCGGCTGGGCCGCTTCGGCCACGGCGTCGAGCTCGCGTACTTCTCACAGCACGACGTCGAGCTCGACGAGCGCGGCAGCGTCCTCGAGTGCACGATGGGCGCAACGGGACTGCAACGCCCGCAGGCGCAGGCGCTGCTCGGGCGCTTCCTCTTCTCCGGGTGGGACGACCACGAGAAGAAGGTGGTGGCACTCTCGGGCGGCGAGCGGCGGCGCCTCGCGCTCGCGTTGATCGTCGCCTCCGGCGCGAACTTCCTCGTCCTCGACGAGCCGACGAACCATCTCGACCTCGAGAGTCGCGAGGCGCTCGAGGCCGCGCTCGAGGCGTTCCCCGGAACGGTGCTACTCGTCTCGCACGACAGGGCGGTGCTCGACGCCGTCGCCGAGAGGATCGTCGCGATCGAGGATCTGCGCCTGCGCTCCTACGCCGGCGGTTGGGCCGACTATGCGCGGATCCGCGCCGGCGAGGATGCGCCCGCGCCTCAGCCGCCGAAGGATCGGAAGCCGAAGGCGACGAAGCCGTCGCCACGAGTCACGCGTCCGAACGAGCTCCAGCAGATCGAGACGGCGATCGACGAGCGCGAGACCGAGCTCGCGGAGCTCGAGCGCAAGCTCGCCGAGGACTGGAGCGACATCGAAACGCTCGCCGCGCACAAGGCCGCGCGCGACGAGCTCCAGACGCTCCTCAGCCGCTGGGAGGAGCTCTTCGAGGCCGCGCAGGCGTGACTCTGTGTTTCAGAGACACAAGCTCGCCTGTGACATCCCGCAGCGCGGCGGCGTAGATCCCGTGTGCAGGCGATGACGCTTCCAGCGCGCAGGACTCACGCCTTCTCGGCCTCGTTCGCAGCGACGGCTGAGGCGCATCTCGACGACGTCTACGCCTACCTCGTCTACCTGACGCGCGACGCGACGCTCGCCGAGGATCTCGCCGCAGAGACGTTCGAGAAGGCGCTGAAGCTCTGGCGGCGATTCGACCCGCGGCGTGCGAGCGCCCGCACCTGGCTCTGCCAGATCGCACGCACGACCGCGCTCGACTGGTTCCGCGCCGAGGAGCGGCGACACCGCCGCGAGCAGGCCGTGGCCAGGCCGGACATAGCCGAAGCGGCCATGTCCGAGGGACTGTCCCCCGAGCTCGAGACCGCGCTCGCGTCGCTCTCCGCCGGCGAGCGCGAGGTGATCGCATTGCGCGTCCTGCTCGAGCTCGACGGCGAGGAAGCGGCGCGCGTGCTCGGGATCAGCCCGACGGCGGTCTCGACGAGGCTGGCGCGGACGCTGACGAAGCTCGAGGAGAGGATGACCGTTCATGTCTGAGCAGCTGCTCGACCAGATCCGCGAGGCGAAGCCGGTCGCGTCGGACGAGCTGCGCACACGCGTCCAGGCGCTCGGCGCCGAGGCGCCCGCTCGGCAGCAGTCGCGAGTCCACGGTCTTCGGATCCGTCCCCGCCAGGCGTTCGTGCTCGCGGGCGCCGCGATCATCGTCGCGGCGCTGGGCGCCGGACTCGTCAAGGGGCTGGTCTACGAGCCGCAGGGTCAGATCGACGCCGCTGGGCAAGAGGCGACGCCCGACGAGGCAGTCAGATCCGCCCCCGGCTCGACCACCGGTCCGCTCGAGTCCTCGACGCGGGAAGCGCTGCCGGCCCAGACCCTCGGCGCGCCGACCGGCGCAGACGCTCTCGCGCCGTCTCCGGGCCGGCTGCAGCGCTTCCAGGCCGAGATGCGCCTGCGCGTGGCCGACGTCGAGGAGCTCTCGGCGGCGACCAAGAGCGCGATGCGGATCGCCCAGTCGTTGCGCGGCTACGTCGTCTCGGTCCAGTACGACGCGCCCGCCCAGGGTGTCGGTGGAGCTCAGATCGTCGTCCGCGTCCCGACGGCCCGCGTCCAGACGGCGCTCACCCAGCTCTCCGCGCTCGGGACGATCCTCGGCCAGCGGATCGGGATCGAGGACCTCCAGCAGCCCGCCGACGACCTGACGAGGCAGATCGAGGACACCCAAAGGGAGATCGCCCAGCTTCGCCGCCGACTCGAGTCGACGACTCTCGCCGACGAGGAGCGTGCAGTCCTGCAGGCTAGACTCGCCGACGCGCGCCGCCGGCTCACCGACCTGCGGAGCGCGCTCGGCGGCACGCGGGCCGAGGCGCGCTTCGCGACGATCTCGCTCGGCCTGACGACCGAGCGGATCGAGCCGGCAGCGGTCGAGGACGGACGGCTGGACGATCTGAAGGAGATCCTCGCCTGGGAGGGCACGGCGCTCCTCTACGCGCTCGTCATCGCCGGGCCTTTCGTCCTACTCGGGATCCTGATCTGGCTCGGTCTCCGCCTGCGGCGCCGGCAGGTCGAGACGCGACTCCTCGAGCAGAACTAGTCTCCCTCCCGGAACCGCTCGAAGCCACGGCGCACGAGCGCCGCATTCGGATGCTCGCTCACGACGGCTCGAGCGTCGCTACGACTGCTTCCGCCACGACCTTCAGCGGGCGGCCCGAGACCTGGCTCGCCTTGCGCAGCCGCGCGAAAGCCTCCTGCTCGGTCAGCCCTTCCTTGTTCATCAGCAAGCCCTTCGCGCGCTCGATGGCCTTCCGCGCGGCGAGCGCGTCGGCCAGCGACTCGGCCTCCTCGCGCAGGGCGGCCAGCTCCTCGTGCCGCGCCCGCGCGGTTTCGATCGCCGGCAGCAGGTCGGCCTCCCGGAAGGGCTTCACGAGGTAGCCGAAGACGCCCGCCTCGACGGCGCGCGAGATGAGCTCGCGCTCGGCGTAGGCTGTGACCATCACGATCGGGATCGGCCGCTCGTCCAGGATTCGCCGCGCCGCCTCGATCCCGTCGAGCCGCGGCATCTTCACGTCGAGCACCGCCAGATCGGGCTGCTCGACGCGCGCGAGCTCGACCGCCTCCTCACCGTCGCGTGCCTCAGCGCAGATCACGAAGCCCGCGCCCTCGAGCAGCGCGCGCAGGTCCATCCGGATGATCGTCTCATCCTCGGCGATCAGGATCCGGGTCACGGCTAGCTCGGAAACACCACCTCGGCGCGCAAGCCGTGCTCGCTCCTGAGCTCGAGCCTGCCGCCGAGCTCGTCGCGGACGAGGGCCCGGACGATCGAGAGGCCTGTGCCGCCCGCGTCGCCGTTCAGGCCGGCGCCGTCGTCGGCGATCGCGAGCGCCACCTCTCCGTCCCGCGTCGCGAGCTCGATCCGAACTGTCGTGCCCCCGTGCTCGAGCGCGTTCCCGAAGAGCTCGCAGAAGACGAGTGCCAGCGCGGTCGCGCGCCCGCCCGCGAGCGAGACGGACGCGAGCTCCGACTCGACCTGCTTCCCCGAGACGAGTCCCTGCACGAGCATCGCGCGCAGCCTGTCGATTAGCTCGCCGAGGTCGACGTCGTCCTCTCTGTGCTCGGTCAGCACCTCGTGCACGGCGGCGATCGCGAGGATCCGGTTGACCGAGTCGTCGAGCGCCTTTCGGGCGTCGATGTGAGGCGCCCGCGCTTGCAGCCGCAGGAGCGACGCGACCGTTTGGAGGTTGTTCTTGACCCGATGGTGGATCTCCTGGGCGAGCACCCCGCGCATCACGGCGCGACCGTGCTCGAGGGCGACGGCGGCATGATGGGCGATCGCCTCGAGCAGTTGCCGATCCTCTTCGGAGAATGGCGTGTCCCGGTCGCAGACGAGCTCGCCGATCTGCCGTCGCTTCCAGCGCAGTGGCAGCCGGACCGCGTGAACGCCGGGCCGTCCCTCGGGCCAGGCGATCGCGCCGTCCTCGAGCACGAGCGCGGCGCCGGTGGCGCCCACGGCGGCGATCGTCGTCTGCACGATCGCCTCGAGCGACTCCTCCAGGTAGAGCGACTCGGAAACGGCCTCGGAGATCCTCGCGAGCGCCTCGAGCTCGTGCACCCGCCGTTGCGCCTCGGCGTAGAGCTTCGCGTGCTCGATCGTGTGCGCGACCTGGGAGGCGATCGCGACGAGGAGGTCGACCTCGGCCTCCGTGTGCTCGCGCGGGGCGCGCGTGCGGACGTTCAGCGCGCCCGCCAGCTTGTCTCGCGCGAGGATCGGGACGGCCAGGATCGATTCGTACTCGTCCTCGGGCAGGTTGGGGAACTGCTTGAAGCGCGGGTCGAGGTGCGCGCTCGCGGCGATCGCGATCGGGGCACGCTCGGCAGCTGCGCTACCCGTGATCCCCTCTCCGGGGCGCAGCCGCGGTCGTCTCGTCATCTCCTCGACGCTCGTCCCGTGCGTCGCGCGCAGGACGAGCTCGTCGGCGCGCTCGTCGTAGAGGTAGACGAAGCAGGCGTCGGCGGCAAGCGACTCCGCAACCTTGGAGGCGACGAGCCTGAGCACCTCTTCGAGGTCGAGGGTCGAGTTGACGGCCGCGATCGTCTCCGTCAACAGCCGGAGATGACGGGCAGAGGCGTCCACCCGGCGATTGTAAGCGTGGCCCTCCTTAACAAACTTCTTACGCCGCGGGTGGGAGAATCTTCAAACGCGGCGAATAGGTTCCCAAGCCAGATGAGTGCCGTCGCCTTCGATCTCCGCAGCGTCAAGGGTTTCCTCGTCGCCGACGCGCGGGGCAGGGTCGTCGGCCGGGTCGAGTCGCCGATGTACGGCACCGCCCCCGACATGCCCGACGCGCTCGCCGTCCGCTCCGGCTTCATGCGCGGCCGGCGGCTCGTGCCGGCCGAAGCGATCGGCGCGATCGACCAGTCGGCCCGCGTGATCGGCCTCTCGGTCGTCCGCGAGTCGATCCGCAAGTTCCTCTAGTCCCGGCCCACGCGCTCTTCCGCGCGAGCGAAGCGACGCGCAAACGCCTGCGCAGCCAATCCGTGCCTCGGGCGAAGCGGAGTTCATCTCCGCGTAGCCCCAGGACGCTCCAGGCGCGGCCGCGAAGAAGAAGGGGGCTCACGGGGGAAACATGGTTTCCCCCGTGCCTTAACGATCACAGGCTCCCCTGAGAGAGCCTGTGATCGGCCGTCAGTTGAGGTCGCGGCGCTCGCCTTGCGCCGCAAACCTGCGCTGCTGATTATGCCACCTCGAGGGGTGGACGTCCACTCTGAAGCGTGGGCTCGAAGCACCGGACGGGTCCAGCCGGGACGGTCCGGGCCTTGACCTCGGACACGTCCCGCGCGGACGTGTCTCAGAGCACTCGCAGGTAGCGGTCGAGC
>JBPCJB010000272.1:0-5060 GCA_051005735.1 Gaiellaceae bacterium
CGCGACGACGACTTCGCTGCCCCGACGGATCCCACCTTCGACGGAGACTTCGATCCGCCCCCCGACGGCCTCGACGACTTCGGGAAGGAGCTCGGCCGTCGGCGCGACAGCGTCGAGCTGACGGCCACCGTGATTCGAGACGACCAGCGCTGCGGCGCCGTGATCGCACGCGAGCGCCGCATCCTCGGCCGTCTGGATTCCCTTGACGATCACCGGGATGGGCGATTCGTCGACGAGCCGCTCGAGATCGGCCCAGACGAGTGAGCCGTCGATCTGCGAGAGCACCTCGAGCGGAGTCGCACCGACCCACTCCCCTTCGAGCGCCGCGACGCTCGGAACGACGACATCGGCGGGAATGCGAAAGCCGGTTCGCAGATCGCGCTCGCGCCGTCCAAGCCGCGGCGCGTCGACCGTGAGCACGATCGCCTCGAAGCCCGCATCGACGGCCTGCTCGACGAGGCTCCGGGTGACGCCGCGGTCGCGGAAGACGTAGAGCTGGAACCACTGCGGCGCTCCCGGCGCCGCGGCCGCCACCTCCGCAGGCGACGCCGTCGCGAGTGTCGAGAGGCACATCACCGTCCCGGCGGCGGCAGCGGCTCGCGACGTGCCGACCTCGCCGGCCGGATGCACCATCCGGTGGAACGCCGTCGGGGCGATGAGGAGCGGCATCGACACCTCCGTGCCGAGAACCGTCGTCTTCGCGGTCGCCTCGCCGACGTCGACGAGGACGCGAGGACGAAGCCGATGCCTCCGCCACGCCTCGACGTTCTCCCGCAGACACTGCTCATCCCCGGCCCCGCCCGCGAAGTAACCGAACGCTCCCGGCTCGAGCGACGCCTCGGCAAGCCGCTCGAAGTCGGCGACGTTCAGCGGCTCGTGCATGGGAGCGCGCTACTCGGTGTCGTGCTCGTGCGAGTGGTCGGTCTCGCCGCCCGCCTCGTGCTCGTGCGGGTGCGAATGAGTCACTTCGCCGTGCTCGTGCTCGTGCTCGTGCTCGGTGTGCTCGTGCTCGCTGTCGGTGTGTGGATGCGAGTGCGTCTTGTCGCCGTGGCTGTGCTCGCTCACGTGACTCCTCCTGGGTCGGGGACGGACATCCGATGATGCCAGCAGCGGAGACGCCTCAGAAGGGATACGGAGTGAGCCTCCACGCCGCAGCTGCGTACCAGAGCCCGAACGTGAGGCTCGCGACTCCGAGCGCGGGCGCGACGGTGTTGAACGACCTTCGCACGGCCGCCGACATCAGGGTGGCGCCGAACGCCGCTGTCAGCATCGTCATCGAGACCGCCGTGAAGAGCGCGAGGATCACGAGCGAGACGATGGCGAGACGCTGAGATTCGATCGAAGCGAGCAGAAGGACGCTTACGCCCGCGCTGCCGCCCATGCCGTGGAGGAGTCCGATTCCGTACGCGCCGATCGGTGTCCGAACCCTGTGTACGTGGCTGTGGGCGCCACTCGATGCATGGGTGTGCAGGTGCGCGTGACGCTCGCCGTCATGGTCGTGCTCGTGAACGTGGAAGAACCCGGTGCGCCAGCGATAGAGCAGCCGGGCCGCGAGGTAGACGATCACGAATCCGATCACGGCCTCCGCCCCTTGCTGCAACCGCTCGGGAAGGTAGGCGTTGAAGACCACGATCGGGAGCCCGAAGAGAAACAGCGTCGTCCCGTGGCCGAGACTCCAAGCGAGTCCCATTCGTGCGGCGGCACGACCGGCACGGTCGCGCCCGGCAGCGATCAGCGTGGTTACGGCGGCGAGATGGTCGGGATCGGACGCGTGGCGAAGTCCTAGGAAGAGGGCGATCAGCACCACGATCCAGAGCGACGACCCGTCCGAGAAGCCTGCGATCCAGTCATCGAGTCCGAACATCGCCGCCCTTCCTTTCGGTCGTCAGATCAGCCGCTCAGATTACGCCAGGCAAGGCGCGCACGGTCATCAGGACGCCGAAGCCGAGGATCAGCAGGGCGCGGACGGCCGGAAGCGCGCGCACGACCGGCCCGTCGAAGCTCATCCGCTTGAACGTGCGCTGGGCGCCGATCGCAGTCCGATTCCCGAGACGACCGCCGCGAGACCAATGCTGAAGGCGACGATCAGGAGCAGCCCGAGCCAGCGCTCCAGCAGACGCCGTCGGCTCTGCGGCGGCATAGACCTCAACCGCCTCCTGCGTTTTTCTTCGTCCCGTACTCCGCAACTGATTCAGGGATTGGGAGAGCCTATCTCCCCGCGCCGAGCGTTTTTAATCTTTTGTCGAACTTCGGCCCAGATCGTCAACCGAAGCTCCGAGTCGTGCGAATCAGGGGTGTGATCGTCTGCGCACCTGCGGTGGTACCGTTCGGAGCCCGTCCCAAGCGGCCGGCACCGATGCGCATTCGCGACCACGCTCACCTGTCGGACGAAGCGCTCGTCGCGCTCGTCGCGCGGTTCGACGAAGGCGCGCTCGCGGAGCTCTACGACCGGATCGGCGGAATCGCCTACGGCCTCGCCTATCGCGTCCTCCGGGACGAATCCCTCGCCGAAGACGCCGTCCAAGAGGCGTTTCTCGGACTCTGGCGCGGAGCGGCCACCTTCATTCCCGAGCGCGCCAAAGCCTCGACCTGGATCCTCACGCTCGTCCACCGCCGCGCGGTCGATCTCGTCCGCCGCGAGGAGCGACGCCGCTCCGAGCCGCTCGACGAGGCGCCCGAGGCGTCGACCGCATCGGCCGAGGACAGCGCCTGGCTGCAGTTCGAACGAGAGCGCGTTCAGGGCGCATTGCGCCAGCTCCCCGATCAGCAGCGCGAGGCACTCGAGCTCGCCTATTACGGCGGCTTCACCCAGTCCGAGCTCGCGGAGCGACTCGGCCAGCCGCTCGGGACGATCAAGAGCAGGATGTTCTCCGGCCTCTCGCGGCTGCGCGAGTTGCTCGACGATCGTGCAGAGAGGGACGCATGGACGACTATCTCGAGCTGACCGCCGCGTACGCGCTCGATGCGCTCGAGCCGCGGGGGCGGGAGCGCTACGAGTCCCATCTCGCCACGTGCGAACGGTGCCGCGAGGAGCTCGCCTCCTTCTGGACGGTCTCGGGCGCGCTCGCGCACGCCGCCGGGGGGCCGCCTCCGGCACCCGTCCTCCGGGAGCGGATTCTCGCCCAGGCGCGAAGCGAGCGTCCGAACGTCGTGCCGTTCCGCCCACGCTGGGCTCTCCCGGCGGCCGCGTCGGTTGCTGCGGTCGCCGCGATGCTCGCGCTCGGCCTCGGCCTCTGGGGCAACTCGCTCTCGCGCGAGCTCGACCGGGAGCGATCGGCGCGCGCCGGCGCCGGCGAGGCTCTGGCGATCGTCTCCGATCCTCTTGCCCGTACGGTTGCGTTCCGGGGGGCGGACGGTCACATCGTCGTTTCCGAGACCGGCAAGGCCGCGGTCGTCCTCACCGGCCTCGACCCGGCGCCCGAGGGCAAGACCTACGAGCTCTGGGTCGTCGAGAACGGCGTTTTTCGACCGGCCGGGCTCTTCGAGGGGAGCGACGCACGACTCGTCCAGGTGCTCTCTCGCCCGGTTCCGGCCAACGCGAAGGTCGCGGTCACGCTCGAGGACGCCGGCGGCGTCGATACTCCGACCGGCCCGCCGCTCTTCGAGACCATCTAGCGAGAATCCGTGACAAAGGCGTGATGGAGGCTCGCCGATCGGCTCCGTACACTCGATCCGATGAGCCCTCGGCCCGCGCTGCAACGCCTGTTCGGCTTCGAGGAGTTCCGTCCCGGCCAGGAGCGGGTCGTCCGAGCCGCGGTCGAGGGGCGCGACACGCTCGCTCTGATGCCCACGGGCGCCGGCAAGTCGCTCACCTATCAGCTCGCGGCGATGCTCCGGCCGACGCCGACGCTCGTCCTCAGCCCCCTGATCGCCTTGATGAAGGATCAGGTCGACAAGCTGCCGCCGGAGGTCGCCGAGCAGGCGACGCTGATCAACTCCTCGCTCGAGCCCGACGAGGCGGCGCGACGGCTGCGCGGCGTCGCCGAGCGGCGCTATCGCCTCCTCTATGCCGCGCCCGAGCGCCTCCGACAGCGGTCATTCGTGGACGCGCTGGCGGAGATCGACGTCGGCCTCGTCGTGATCGACGAGGTCCACTGCGTCAGCATGTGGGGGCACGACTTCCGTCCCGACTACCTCTTCATCCGGCGCGCGCTCGACCGCCTGAACCGCCCGGCGATCCTCGGGATGACCGCGACGGCCACACCCGAGACCGAGCGCCAGATCGCCGAGGCGCTCGGCCGTAGCCCCGAGATCGTGCGCACCTCCGTCGTCCGTCCGAACCTGCGCTACGACGTCGAGCTCGTCGAGAACGAGGACGATCGGCTGCGCGCGCTGGTGCGGCGGTTGCACGGCTTGCGCGGCGCCTCGGCGATCGTCTACGCCCGCTCCAGGCTCTCCTGCGAGAAGCTCGCGCGAACGCTCCGGGCGCACGATCTCGGCGCCGCGCACTACCACGCGGGCCTCGAGCCGAGCGAGCGTTCGGCCACCCAGGAGGCGTTCAGCGAGGGCCGCGTCCAGACGGTTGTCGCGACGACGGCGTTCGGGATGGGGATCGACAAGCCGGACATCCGCCTCGTCGCGCTCTACAACTACCCGGAATCGCTAGAGAGCTATGTCCAGATGATCGGCCGCGCCGGGCGCGACGGGCGGGCGTCCGACACGCTGCTACTCGCGAGCCGCTCGGATGCGAGCACGTTGAAGCGCTTCGCGCGCTCCGACATCCCCACTCGCGCCGACCTGCGCGCGGTCTACGGGCGGCTACGCGGGCGAGACGAGCTTCAGCCGGAGGAGCTCGGCTCCGGCTCGCGCGACGACCCCGACCCGAGGGTGCTGGTCGGGATGCTCGAGCAGGTGGGGCTCGTCCGGCGCGGCTTCGACGTCGGCCGCTCGATGCGGATCGAGGTCCCGGAGCCGCCGGTTGACGCCGGCGAGCGGATCGACGCGCTGCTCGCACGCTACGAGGAGGAGGCGCTGGCGCGCGCCGACCTGCTCGTCCGCTTCGCCGAATCGTCTCGCTGCCGCCATCGCCAGGTCGCCGAGCACTTCGGCGAGCGACTCGA
>JBPCJB010000273.1:0-3311 GCA_051005735.1 Gaiellaceae bacterium
TGCCGTTCGACCTCTCGAAGACGCTCTTCATCTGCACGGCGAACACGCTCGACACGATCCCCGGCCCGCTGCTCGACCGGATGGACGTGATCCACCTCTCCGGCTACACCCACGACGAGAAGCTCGGAATCGCCAAGCGCTATCTCGTCCCGAAGCAGCTCCGCGAGCACGGGCTCAGGAAGTCGCGGATCGGGCTCGGCGACCGGGCGCTGAAGCTGGCGATCGCCGAGTACACGCGCGAGGCCGGCGTGCGGAACCTCGAGCGCCAGATCGCGACCCTCCTGCGCAAGGCGGCGACCCTGGTCGCGCGCGGCGAGGAGGGCCGGATCGCGATCGACGAGGCGCGGGTGCGCGAGTGGCTCGGGCCGCGTCGCTTCTCGGGCGAGGCACGGAAGCGGACAGCCGACCCGGGCGTCGCGACGGGGCTCGCGTACACGGCGGTCGGCGGCGACGTGCTCTTCATCGAGGCGACCGCCTTTCCCGGAAAAGGACGGCTGCAGATCACCGGACAGCTCGGAGAGGTGATGCAGGAGTCGGCCCAGGCCGCGCTCTCCTGGACGCGGTCGCACGCAGGCCGGGTCGGGCTCGAGCCGGAGTGGTTCGCCGAGCACGACATCCACATCCACGTCCCGGCGGGCGCAGTCCCGAAGGATGGGCCCTCGGCTGGGATCACGATGGCGACGGCGATCGCCTCGCTCGCTCGCGGAGAAGCGGTCTCCGAGGATGTCGGGATGACGGGGGAGATCACACTCACCGGTCAGGTGCTCCCGATCGGCGGCCTCCGGGAGAAGGTGCTGGCCGCGCAGCGCGCCGGGCTGAAGCGCGTGATCATGCCGCGCGAGAACGAGCCCGACCTCGACGAGCTGCCGCAGGAGACGCGCGACGAGCTCTCGTTCGTGCTCGTCGACTCGATCGAGGAGGTGCTCGAGAGCGCCTTCGCCGGCGACGCGCTCGCCCCGCGCCGCCGCAGGGCATCGCACATCCGTCAAGCCGCGGCGCCGACTCGATGACGTCCCGTTTGGGAGCGTCGGGGGACGGCAACACTCAGCCGGCGACTACGACTCTCGAAAGGACGAGCCAGCTATGGCGAAGACCAAGGACAGGCTGTACGACACGCGCGACACCGTGGCCCCCTACGTGGACCGCGCGCTCCACGACGACGACCTCCGCGACAACCTCAAGGAGGCGTTCAACGCCGCTCGCGATGTCTACGCGGAGCTGCTCGGCGGCCGCAACCTGACGGCGGCGGCAACGCGCGTCGCAACCGACAAGGACATCCAGGACAACCTGAAGAAGACGATCGAGGAGCTCCGCACGGCGGCCGATCGCCTCCAGGGCAAGAAGGATCACAGCACGCGCAACTCGATCCTCCTCCTCGGCGGGATCGCAGCCGGGATCCTGTTCAACCCGATGACCGGCCCTTCCACGCGCTCCTGGATCATGGAGAAGATCACCGGCGAGAGCTCGGACGACTACGGCTACACCTCCGGCGACAACTCCGGAACCGCCGCGTAAGAAGCTCTAGCCGGATCGAATCAGCGCGCCGTCGCTCTCGGCTGAGACCGGAGCGACGAGCGCGCGCTCGAGCGAACCCGGGTCGAGCCCGCTCGCGCTCGAGATGTCGGTCGAGCCGAGCAGGAACGCTCCGGGCCGCGGGGCGCTCGCCGCTGCCGGAACCGGCGGCGCCCAACCGCGACCGGCGGCGAACGAGACGTCCACGAGCCGCCGCCACGCGGTGAGGTACTCGTAAGGATTGATCACTCCGTCGTAGCCGAGCGGCAGCAGCGCTACCGGGTGGATCTCGAAGTGCAGGTGATACGGCGTTCCCTGGGCGTCTCCGGTGTTGCCGATGAAGCCGATCACCTGGCCTGCCTTCACCTCCCGCCCGTTCACAGCCAGGGGCGAGAACGCAGACAGGTGAGCGTAGTAGAACTGGTTGCCCGCCCTGTCGCGCAGCCAGAAGCGATAACCGCCGATGTCGTTCCAGCCGACCGAGAAGACCGTGCCGTCGGCGACGGCGAGGATCGGCGCCCCGAGCGGCGCGAAGACGTCTTCGCCGTGGTGCCAGGTCACGACCGCTCGTGCGGCGCCGTAGGTGTCGGAGAACGAGGACGGCCCGTAGACGGGAAACACGAAGCCGCCGGGCGAGAGCGGCGCTGAGATCTCGGTCGGGGCCGTCCGGACCTTCGGAACGGGATCCTTGTCGGGCTCCGGCGCCTCGGGCAGCTTCTTCTTACCCTGCGCGGGCGGAATGGCCGCAGGGCGAGGCTTGGGTGGCGCCGGAGGCGTGGCGGGCGTCGTCGCGGTGGTCGTCGTCGTCACCGTGGTCGTGGCGGGCGCTTCCTCCGGGGCAGGCACGGAGCTCGCTGTCTCGGCGTGACCGATCAGGATCTCGCTACCGGCGGGCAGCCCGCCGTGCTCGGCGATCAACGTCACGCGCACGGCGGTCACCGTCGCCCGGGCATCGATGGTCGAACCGGTCGTCCGTGCCGTCGCTCCCTCGAGGGTGACGAGCGAGCCCCAGTCGCCGAGCGCGACGCGCTGGTTCGGGGCCACGCCGACGGCTTGTCCTGCCACGAGCAGGTTGACGACCGTCGATCCCGTAGTGTCCGCGACGGCGCTGGACGACGTCGCCCGTCCCGCGGCGCTGTCGAACGTGATCTCGCCGTTGAAAAGGGAGACGCAGAGAACGTCCGTGACGGCGCCGGAGGCGCCGGCGTCGGCCGCGTTGGCCGAAGCGCTCGACGAGAGCGGGCCGGCGCTGACTATCGAGCCGTCGGCGGGATACGCGAACCCGTTTCCGACACTCGTGGCGCCTCCGCCGGGTGCGCTGACGCCGCCCGCGGAACCGCCGGCTTGACCAGGGACGACCACGCTGATCGCATATGCGCTCGCAGACGCCGCCGGCTGCTGCGCCGTTGTGGCCACGCCGGTCACGCCGGCAGCGAGGCCGCCGGCGAGCAGGAGGATTGCGGTGAGTCGATACGTCATGAGTCTCCTCGCGAGGCGAGCCATCTCTAGGGTACAAGACCTCGTTCGCGGCTCCTGCTTTTCGGCGAGCCGGCCGCTCGCGCCGGCGATCTCCTACGCGGCGCGGCAGTCGGCGCACTCGCCGCGCAGAACGACCTCGTGCGCGACGATGTCGTAGCCGAGCTGCGCCGGGAGCACGGAGATCGCTCGCTCGAGCGAGACGTCGGTGAAGGGCTCGACCTTGCCGCAGTCGTCGCAGACGACGTGATGGTGGTGCGCGCTCTGGATCGCCGGCTCGAAGCGGGAGATTCCGTCGCCGACCTCCACCCGCTGGACGAGCC